>NZ_RZSU01000030.1:0-66309 GCF_003997585.1 Mesorhizobium sp. M5C.F.Cr.IN.023.01.1.1
GCGGGAAGGCAAAGTTGGCCTCGTCGTCGGCGGCGGCTCCGGCCACGAGCCGACCTTCCTTGGTTTCGTCGGCAAAGGCCTGGCCGACGCGGCGGCGATCGGCAACGTCTTTGCCTCGCCGCCGCCCGACCCGATCCTCGAATGCGCCAAGGCGGCCAGCGGCGGCGCCGGCGTTCTGTTCATGTATGGCAACTATGCCGGCGACGTGATGAATTTCGACATGGCCGCCGAGATGGCGGCGATGGACGATGTCGAGGTGCGCACTGTGCTGACCACTGACGACGTGGCGTCGGCGCCGCGTGACCAGAGGCAAAAGCGGCGCGGCGTTGCCGGCAATTTCTTCATTTTCAAGGCCGCCGGTGCCGCCTGCGACCGGATGCTCTCATTCGATGAATGCGAACGCATCGCCAGGAAGGCCAACGATCACACCTTCACCATGGGCGTGGCGCTGTCGCCCTGTTCGCTGCCGCAGACCCGCCGGCCGAATTTCGAGATCGGACCGGACGAGATGGAGATCGGCATGGGCATTCATGGCGAGCCGGGCATCGCGCGTGGAAAACTGAAAACGGCCGACGAGATCACTGACGAGATGCTGGACAAGATCCTCGACGAGATGGCGCCGGCGCATGGCGACAAGGTCGCCGTGCTCGTCAATTCACTCGGCTCGACGCCGCTGATGGAGCTTTACATCATGAACCGGCGAGTCAAGCAGAGGCTTGATGACGTCGGTGTTGCCATCCACGCGACATGGGTCGGCAACTACTGCACCTCGCTCGAAATGGCCGGCGCCTCGGTGACGCTGATGCATCTCGACGCCGAATTGCAGACGATGCTCGACCATCCTTGCGACTGCGCCATGTTTCGCGCCGGCTGAAAGTAGCATCCATGACATCCATCGATACGGCCGATCTGAAAAGAATGTTTGATGAAATCGCAGTGGCGATCGAAGCCGACAAGGACAGGCTCTGCCAGCTCGACGGCGTCATCGGCGACGCCGATCATGGCGTTGCCATGGGGCTCGGTTTCGGGGCGGTGCGCGATGCACTCGCTTCGCTCGAGCTCGCGGCGACCGAGCCGACAGCTCTCCTCAACACCGCGGCCAAATCGTTCCTCAACGCTGTCGGCGCCTCGTCGGGCCCGCTTTATGCGACCGCCTTCATGCGAGGTGCGGCCGCCGTCAAGGGCAAGGCGAGGCTGGCGAGCGCCGATTTCATCGCCCTGTTCCAGGCGATGGCGCAAGGCATCCAGGATCGCGGCAAGGCCGAGATCGGCGAAAAGACAATGGTCGACGCCTGGCTGCCTGCGGCTGAAGCGGCTGCGGTCGCGCATGCCTCCGGCAAGACGCTGTCCGAAAGCCTGGCAGCCGGCCTTGAAGCAGCCGAACGGGGCGCCGAGGCGACCAAGGACATGATTGCCGCGAAGGGTCGCTCATCGCGGCTTGGCGAACGATCGCTGGGGCACATGGACCCCGGCGCCGCGTCGGCCGTCACCGTCATTGGCGCGATGCGGAAAAGCTTGGGTTAGCCCAGCTTCGCCGCGTCGAGCCTGTCGATGGCCTGGACATTGCCAGCCGACGGTCCCTTTTCGTCGAACTCCGATGCGAGCCAGGCGTCGACGATCGACTTGGCCAGTTCCGGGCCGATGACGCGGGCGCCCATGGTGATGATCTGGGCATTGTTGGATTTCGCAGCGCGCTCGGCGGAGTAGGTGTCGTGGGTGAGTGCTGCGCGAATGCCGGGCACCTTGTTGGCCGAGATGGAAACGCCGATGCCGGTGCCGCAAAACAGGATGCCGCGATCGTTCTCGCCGTCGAGGATGGTCTGGGCGAGCTTCTGCGACAGGTCGGCATAATAGCCCGCCTGGCTGAGGTCGCTGACGGTGAGACCGGGTTTGGTGGCGAGATGCGCGGCAATGACGTCGAGCAGCGGCTTGCCCGCGCTGTCGGCTCCAATGGCTATTTTCATTTATTGTCCTTTCCTGTCCATCGATACTAGATCGCCGCCGAGGCGCGTTGGAGGATGTCGATATAGCCTTCCGCCTGCCAGGCGGAGCGGCCGATGAACAGCCCGTCGATATGCGGCTGGCCGATCAACTCGGCGGCATTTTGCGGATTGACGCTGCCGCCATAGAGCACTGGCGGTACGCCCGGCAGGAGTTCGCCGGCGATTTTCTTGATCAGCGCCTGCTGCCTGTCGGCGTAGTCCGCACTTGCCGGAATGCCCTTGTCGCCGATCGCCCAGACCGGCTCATAGGCAAACAGGATCGTCGCCGCTTTCGCCTCGCCTTCGAGGACCTTTAGCGCGCCGTGCACCTGCAAGGCCAACACCGCATCGGCCTGGCCGCTGTTGCGTTGCGCCAACGTCTCGCCGACGCAGATGAGCGGCACCAGCCCGTGCTTTACCGCCGCAGCTGCCTTGAGGCCGACAGCATTGTCGGTCTCGCCGAAATGCTCGCGCCGTTCGCTATGGCCGAGCTCGACGAGGTCGAGGCCGCAGTCCGTCAGCATCACGGGCGAGATCTCCCCGGTCCAGGCTCCGGCGTCGGCCCAGTGCATATTCTGGGCGCCGACCTTGACCCGCGTCGTCGCCAACGCCTTCTTGACCTCGCGGACCGCCGTGAAGGGCGGGATGACGAAGGGCTGGATGCGGTCGTCGAAACCGGGGACGAACCCCGCCAGCGCCCTGGCGAAGTCAGTCGCCTCTGCAAGCGTCTTGTTCATTTTCCAGCTTGTGCCGACCCAGTAAACCACGCGTCCTCCTCAATCCTTCTCGACTACTGTTAGCGAAACATTGGCACCATCCAACGCCTCGCGCATCTCCGGTCCCAGTTCGCGACCGGTGAAGACGGCGTCGAACGCCTTGAGATCGGTCAGGAAATGCAAGGCCGTGCGGCCGAACTTGCCGTGATCGACCAGCAGATATTTACGGGCGGCGGCGGCCATCATCAGCCGCTTGGTATGGACCACTTCCTGGTCCTGGTGGAAGGCGGAAGAGCCGTGGATGGCAGACGACGACAGAAAGGCCACATCGGCGCGCAATGATCTCAGCGTGTCCTCGGCAAGCAGGCCGAAGAAACCGTGGAATTTCTTGCTGTACTGGCCACCGAGCGCGATCAGGGTGATCCCTCCAACGCCTGCCAGATCCTGTATGACGGCCAGATTGTTCGAGATCACCGTCAACGGGCGGAGATCCGCAAGGTGCCGCGCAATGCCGCCTGCCGTCGAGCCGTCGTCGATGATCACCGTCTGGCCCGGTTCGATCATCGCCACGGCGGCAGCCGCAAGGCGCTGCTTCTCCTCGCCGGCCTGCTTCTGACGGTAGCGGAAATCGCTCTCGAAAAGACCGCTCGGCTGGATCGAGGCGCCGCCGCGCACCTTGCGCAGGAAGCCGCTCTCCTCAAGCTCGTCGAGGTCACGATGGACGGTCATCTTCGACACGCCAAAGCGCGAGGCAAGGTCATCGACACTGGCCGTGCCAGTGTCCATCAGAAAATCCATGATGCCTTGCCGCCGGCCGTCGCTCTTCATTGTCCAGCCTGTTTCCTGAATCCGGCCCGCTGCGAATCCGCCGTGGCGGAAACCGCGAGCCAAAGCTATTATAACAGATGAAATCGCATAGGCGGCAAATTTTTTGTGATGATGTTATGTTTCTTTGGGATATTATATCGCTTCTGATTGCTGTCTTGTAACAAGAATTGCTCCCGGCGGCATGGCCAAAGGTTGCGGTTCTGTGGAAATCCGGCCAGAAGCATCAGCGGGCTGAACGATGATCGGACGGCCCGCAACCACAGGCTTGAAACCAGATACGGGAGACTATTGGGTGGCTCGCATCACATTGAGACAATTGCTCGACCATGCCGCCGAACACGGCTATGGCGTGCCTGCCTTCAACATGAACAATATGGAACAGGGCCTCGCCATCATGGAGGCTGCCGAGGAGACCAAATCGCCTGTTATTCTGCAGGCGAGCCGCGGCGCCCGCGCCTATGCCAACGATGTCGTGCTGGCCAAGCTGATCGATGCGCTGGTCGAAATCCATCCCGATATCCCGGTCTGCATGCATCTCGACCACGGCAACAACGAAGCCACATGCGTGACCGCGATCCAATATGGCTTCACCTCGGTGATGATGGACGGGTCGCTGAAGGAAGACGGCAAGACGCCGGCCGATTACGATTATAATTCCGGTATCACGCGCCGCGTCGTCGATATGGCGCATTGGGGCGGCGTGTCGGTGGAAGGCGAGATCGGCGTCCTCGGATCCCTGGAGATGGGCGGCGGCGAACAGGAAGACGGCCATGGTGTCGAAGGCGCCGTCAGCCACGACCAGTTGCTGACCGATCCGGAGCAGGCGGTGCAGTTCGTCAAGGACACACATGTCGACGCGCTGGCCGTCGCCATGGGCACCAGCCACGGCGCCTATAAATTCTCGCGCAAGCCGGACGGCGCGGTGCTCGCCATGAACGTGATCGAGGAAATCCATCGCCGCCTGCCCAACATGCATCTCGTCATGCACGGCTCGTCCTCGGTGCCGGAAGAACTGCAGGAGATCATCAACAAATATGGCGGCCAGATGAAGCCGACATGGGGCGTGCCGGTCGAGGAGATCCAGCGCGGCATCAAGCACGGCGTGCGCAAGATCAACATCGATACCGACAACCGCATGGCGCTGACCGGCGCGATCCGCAAGGTGCTGACCGAGAACCCGAGCGAATTCGACCCGCGCAAATATCTGACGCCGGCGATGGCCGCCATGAGGAAGCTATGCAAGGAGCGCTTCGAGCAATTCGGCACCGCCGGCAACGCTCCCAAGATCAAGCCGCTGCCGGTCTCGGAAATGGCCAAGCGCTACAAGTCGGGCAGTCTCGATCCGAAATTCGGCTGAGTTCGGCCGGCTTCATCTGACCGGGGCGGGCCCGGTTCAACGGGCAGGAGCCGTACCCTGCCCGTCTAGCGGCAGGAGTGCCGCCCTGCCGGTCTCGATGAACGGCGCCCAGTAGTCGACCGACTCGCGGATCATGGCGACGACCTGGTGATCGACCGGCTCGCGCTCGCGAAACGACAGTTCGAGGCAGATCTCGTTGTCGACGCCGCCGCCGCGGCGAACCGTCTCCAGGAATTTTTCCGGCGTGATGCGGCCGTCCTGGTTGTAGGCGGCGATGAACGGCCAATGACCGCCCTTGTTCATCGACGACTGCTTGATGTGGATGATCGGCGATACGTTGGGGAAGGCTTCGGCCCAGGCATAGGGGTCGATGTCGGCCGGGTTGCTCGACGTCACGTCGCCATGGTCAATGTCGACCATCATCTTCATCGGGATGGCCATGCCGGCTGCCTCGATCTCGTTGTGCAGTACCCAGCAACTCTCGATCGTATGGCCGAATTCGCGGCCGACCGACATCGGCTCCCAGAACAGATAGGTTAATCCGGCCGCCTTGGCGTGCTCGGCAACCTCGCGCCAGCATTCCAGCGCGATGTCGAAAAGCCGCGCGCGACGCTCGGGATCGTCGAAATCCCTGTGCGTGAAGATAGCGAACTGGGTCCCCATACCGGTCGCGCCGAGCTCGGCCGAAATGTCGGCAAAGGTCTTGAACCAATCGACATAGTAGCGGCGCACATCGTCGTCCGGATGGCCGAAATGGTTGAGCCGCCCATAAGGGCCGGTCATCCCCGACGTCACGCGCACGCCGGTGCGGTCGAGCGCGTTGCGGAACAGGCGGACGAATTTCGAGATCGTCGCCGCCGGCCAGCCGGGATTGACGAATTCGTGCGTGAGCTGCACGTCCCGGATGCCGATGTCGTAAGCGATCGCATTGATCAGATCGTCCGGTTCGGCGAAACGGTTGACCAGCGGATTGGTGTTGAGAGAAAGCGTAAAGGCCATCAGCTTGCTTTCACCAGCCGGCTCGCGCACCAGTCCTCGAAGGCGGCTCTTTCTGCGGCGGACAGATGCAGCCCATGCTTGGTGCGCCGTTCGAGAATGTCGGCAGCGGTCAGCGCCCATTCATATTCGAACAAGTAATTGGCTTCGCGCTCGAAAAAATCCTTGCCGAAGCACCGCCCCAGATCGGCAAGCGACTTGGCCGCACCGACCAGAACGCGCGTCCTGGTGCCGTAGAGCCGGCCATAATGCTTGACCAGCGATGCCGGCATCCAGGGATATTCGCGGCCGAGATCGCCGAGAAACTGCTCGAAGTCGGCATTAGCAATATCGCCACCCGGCAGATAGCCTTTCGATGTCCATGGCGTGCCCATTTTCGGAAAGAACGGGGCGATCCTATCCAGCGCGTGCTCAGCCAATTTGCGGAAGGTGGTGATCTTGCCGCCGAAGACGGAGAGCAACGGCGCCTGCCCGGCCGATGCGTCGAGCTCGAAAATATAGTCGCGCGTTACTGCGCTGGGGTTGTCGGCGTTGTCGTCATAGAGCGGCCGGACGCCGGAAAACGAGTAGATGACATCGTCGCGGGCAAGTTCGCGCTTGAAGTAGCGGTTGACGATTTTGATCAGGTAGTCGATCTCGCTGCTATCAGCCTTCACATCTTCCGGCCGCCCGTCATAGGGGATGTCGGTGGTACCGATCAGCGCCAGATCGTTCTGGTAAGGGTTGATGAAGATCACGCGCTTGTCGCTGTTCTGGACGAGATAGGCCTGCCGCCCTTCCCAGAATTTAGGCACGACGATGTGGCTGCCCTTGACCAGGCGCACATTTCGTTTGGAGTTCTGGCCGGCCACGCGGTTGATGATGTCGTTGACCCAGGGACCGGCTGCGTTGATCAGCGCCCGTGCCCGAACCGTCGTCGTGACGCCGGTTCGGCTGTCGCGCATCTCGACCGACCACAGGCCGTTTTCACGGCGGGCGGCGGTGCAGGCGATCCGGGCAAGGATCTTGGCTCCGCGCTCCGCGGCATCGAGCGCATTGATGATGACGAGACGGGCATCGTCGACCCAGCAATCGGAATATTCGAAACCGCGCTTGAACATATCCTTGATCGGCGCGCCTTCGGGCGCGGTGCGCAGGTTGAGCGTGCGGGTGGCGGGCAGCCGCTTGCGGCCGCCGAGATGATCGTAGAGGA
The DNA here is from genome assembly GCF_003997585.1 of Mesorhizobium sp. M5C.F.Cr.IN.023.01.1.1. Classification (NCBI taxonomy): domain Bacteria; kingdom Pseudomonadati; phylum Pseudomonadota; class Alphaproteobacteria; order Hyphomicrobiales; family Phyllobacteriaceae; genus Mesorhizobium; species Mesorhizobium sp. M5C.F.Cr.IN.023.01.1.1. The sequence continues at coordinate 7,072 of NZ_RZSU01000030.1, forward strand.
ACAGGCCGAGCCGGACCAGCCATGCCGGCCGGTCGTCAGGGCTGTGCGGCAGCACGAAGCGCATCGGCCAGATAATGTGCGGAGCGGATTCAAGCAGCACTTCGCGCTCGATCAGCGCCTCGCGCACCAGCCGGAATTCGTAATATTCAAGATAGCGCAGGCCGCCATGGACGAGCTTTCCCGATCGCGAACTGGTGCCTTCGGCCAGATCGTCCTTCTCGCACAGAATGACGGACAAGCCGCGGCCGGCTGCGTCGCGCGCGATGCCGGCGCCGTTGACACCGCCGCCGATAACGAAGAGGTCGACGATTTCAGTGGCGCCGCTCATCCCGCCGGGTCCTCGGTGCCTGGATTGTGTTTCATGGCTGCCGCGACCTTCAGCATGGATTGACCGGTGGGAGCCCGGCGATGAAGCGGCGCACCTCTTCGGCCGCCTGCTCGGCCGCATAGGTCACCGTGCGCACCGATGCGCCGGCGATATGCGGTGTCAGCGTGACGTTCGGAAGCTGCAGCAGTGGCCAGTCGGCAGGCACCGGCTCGACCGCGAACGTCTCCAGCATCGCGCTGCCGATTTGGCCTGAGACGAGCGCATCGTAAAGCGCGTCGTAGTCGACCAGCGGCCCGCGCGCCGTGTTGACGAAGATCACCCCAGGCTTCATTCGGGCGATGGTATCCTTGTTGATCAGTCTGCGGGTCTCCTCAGTCACCCGAGGATGAAGCGTGACCACATCGGAGCGGGACAGGAGATCGTCGAGCGCGACCAGTTCGACGCCGCCATTGCGGTCTTCGGCGCTCAGTTGCACGTAGGGATCGGTGACCAGGATGCGGCAGCCGAACGCGCGCAGCAGGCGGACAACCTTGGTGCCGATATTGCCGTAGCCGATGACGCCGACGGTCATTTCGTTTAGCTCGCGGCCGGTGCGGTCGGCCCGGTAGAGATCGCCGCGCCATTCCCCTTTGCGCAAGGCTTCGTGCCCGACCCGGATCAGCCGCGTCTCGGCAAGGATGGCACCGATGGTGAACTCGGCCACAGCACTTGCATTGCGGCCGGGCACGTTGACCACAGTGATGCCATGGGCCTTGGCGGCGGCCATGTCGATGTTGATCGGGCCGCCGCGCGATACCGCAACCAGTTTGAGTGTGGGCAGGCGCTGCATCATGGTCTCGGAGAGCGGCGCAAGCTGGGTGACGAATATCTCGGCATCGCCGATGAAATCGACCACCTTGTCCGGATCGCCAAAATACTCCTTGACCTTGTCGAGGCCGAGCGCCGCATTGCCGAATTCCATCGGCTCGTCGGGCCAGGCCGCCTCAAGGGTGCGAATGTCGAGATTGTCGCCGCAGGCCTTCTCGATTTTCTCGCAAAACACTTCGGGAAGCATGAAGCGGTCGCCAATGATTGCAATCTTCTTACCCATACTCGACTTCTCAGTTTGCCCTGGATGCGGCCATCGACCGCCAGACCGGCCGCAGCGCCTCATGCGCCAATGTGTAGGATGGAGCCACCCGCTCATAGATCGCCGCAAGCTTTCGGTCGCTCGGCTCCGCCGCGCCAAGCAGCGGCGTGACCCATTCGCCGACGCATTCGTCCATCGACCTGTATTGGCCGACGCAAACCGCAGCGATCATCGCGGCGCCCGCCGCGCCGGCTTCCTCGCGTTGGCTGGTGCGAATGTCGGCGCCGACGACAGCGCCCAGGATCTTGCGCAGAGCCGGGCTTCTGGCCGCACCGCCGGTCAGCCGGATTTCGCTTGGCAGCGGCCCCATGGCGGCGTAGCAATCGCGCGACGCGAACGCCAGTCCCTCAAAAACAGCGCGCACCATGTCGGCATAACCGTGCCGTGACGAAATGCCGACGAAACCGGCCCTGGCATTGGCATCGACGAACGGCCCGCGCTCGCCGGCCTCGGACACGTAGGGCTGATAGAGCAGCGAGGCGGGCTCGGATACGGATATCCACTGATCGACCAGCGCGATCATCTCGCCATTGGTGCGTGTAATGCCTTGCGAGGCGAGAATGCCGGAGGCGAGGCTAAGGACCCAATCGATGTTGAGTGTCGCCGCCATGTTCGACTGCATCTGCGCAAAGACGCCGGGCGTCGGCATCGTCATCGTGTAGCCGGTCGCCGCCTCGTTGAGCAGCACCTCGTCCGGCGTCTGCGCAAGCCGCATATGCATGCCGGTGGAGCCGATGATGGAGCAGCCGGGCTTGCACTCGCGGTCGAGCAGGCCGGCGCCGAGCGCGGTGCAGGCCACGTCGACATAGGCCAGCACCACCGGCGTACCGGAAAGCAGCCCGGTCGCTTCGGCAGCCGTCTCCGAGAGGCCGGCGCTATGCCTGGTGCCGTCGACGATCGGCGGCAGCAGATGCCTGAGATCAGCGACGCCGAGCACCTCAAGCACATCGTCGCAATAGCCACGAGTGCGGAAGTCGCCAAAGGTGAAAGTCCCCTCCGACGGATCGGTGGCGCGTTCCCCGGTCAGGTTGAAATAGAGCCAGTCCTTGCAATGGAATGCCGTCGCCGCCTTGCCAAGCATGTCAGGCGCGTTGCGCTTCATGAAGGCAAGCTGCGGCCCCTGCTGACAGGCGGCCAGCCCGCTGCCGGTCTTTTCGAAACGGAGCCGGTCATCGGGCCGCGCGCGGATCTCCTCGACTATCGCAGCAGCGCGCGCGTCGAGCCACAGCCAGCCCTTCGCGACCGGCTCACCCTCCTTGTCGATCAGCCAGGTGCCATCGCCCTGCCCGGTCACGGCGATGGCAATGGTGCGGCTGGCAAGGTCCGGCACCCTTTCGGCAAGCTGGCGCAAGGTGGTCGCGGTATCGGCCCAGGTGCGCGCCAGATCCTGCTCGGCGCCGCCGCCCGGCAAGGTCTCATACCGGTTCGGCAACGCCGTGGCAGCGAGCTGCCGGCCCGCCGTGTCGAAGGCGACGGACTTGATGACAGACGTGCCGGCGTCGATGCCGATCAGCACATCCCGCATCAGGCAAGCTCCATGCCGTGCGAAATGGCCATGCCGCTGGACTGATCGAAGACGTGCAGGTTTTTCGGATCGATGCTGATATTGATCGGCGCGCCAAGCTCCAGCCGGGTCCGGTCATGTTCGACCAGAACGAGCGAACCGCCGGCGAAATCCGCCGCGATATGCGTCTGGTCGCCGAGCCACTGGTTGGCCGAAACCGTGGCCGGCACGCCGTCCTTCGAGCGGCGAACCGCGTAGGGCCTTATGCCGATGACGACCCGCTGCCGTTTGAGCAATTCGTCGCGAACCGAGCCGCTGAACGCGTCCTTGTCATAGTCGAGCGAAAGTCCGTCGGGCAGCCGCAGATTGATCTTGTCGGCGGCCGTGCCGACATAGGCCTCGAAGACATTCATCGGCGGCTCGCCGACGAAGGTGCCGGTGAACAGGTTGGCCGGCCGCTGCTTGAGCATGTCGGGCGTGTCGAATTGCTGCAGCACGCCGCCTTCCATGACCGCGATCCGGTCGGCAAGCGCATTGGCCTCGGTCTGGTCGTGGGTGACCAGGATCGCGGTCAGGCCGCGCTCCTTGATGAAGTGCTTGATGCGGCCGCGCAGCACGGCGCGAAGCTGCGGTTCGAGCTGGCCCATCGGTTCGTCCAGCAGATGAAGATCTGCCTCGCGGATCAGCGCCCGGCCGAGGCTGGCGCGCTGCTGCTGACCGCCGGAGATGGAGCTTGGATAGCGCTCCAGAATGTCCTCGATCTCGAGCAGCTTGGCGATGCTGGCAACCTTCGCATCGACGTCGCTTTTCCGCAGTTTGGCCGCCTTCAGCGCGAACGCCATGTTCTCGCGCACGGTCAGCGGCGGATAGAGCGAGTAGCCCTCGAACGCCATCGCCACATTGCGCTTGACCGGAGGCAGCGTGTGCACCTTGCGGCCGGCAACCGAGATGGTGCCGCGCGAGACCTCCTCGAAACCGGCGATCATGCGCAATGTCGAGGTCTTGCCGCAGCCGGACGAGCCGAGCAATGCGACGATCTCGCCCCTGCCGATTTCCATCGTCAGGTTCTGGACGGCGTGCACGCCCCTGTCGATCGGACCGTAGAACTTGTCGACGCCGGAAATGGTGAGTGCGCTCGGGATCATGCCGCTTCTCCGCTGCGCAAATTGACGACGTTCCTGGCGCCTATTCTGTCGCCGCTCGCATGATCGAACAGCAGGGCGCTTTTGCCGTCGACGGCGATATGGGCCCTGCCCTCGGTCTGACCCGGTGTTCCGGCCGGCCGGGAGACCAGGATTTCACGGCCGCGCACGGTGCGCACCAGCGTGACGATCTTTTCATTGAGCGGCGTCTCCGCCTCAACCGTCACCGGAATGGCAGCGGGCGTTCCTTCGTCGACGAAGCTCAGGGCTTCCGGCCGTAAGCCGATCACGCAGTCGCGGCCGACCGTCGCGTCATAGGCACCCGTCAGATGAACCTGGACATTCGACAGGCCTACATAGATGCCCTTGGCATCGCGCGACGGCTTGACGTCGAGCAGGTTGATGGTCGGGTCGCCAAACAGCCGCGCGATCTCGATGTTCGCCGGCTCACGATAGATCTGCTCGGGTGTGCCGAGCTGCTTGATGACGCCTTGCGACATCACTGCGATGCGGTCGCCGAGCGCCATGGCCTCTTTGTAGTCCTGGGTGACGTAGACGACGGTGGCGCCACGGTCGGCCAGCAGCCTCGGCAATTCGAGCCGCATTTCGAAGCGCAGTTTGGCATCGACGTTGCGCAAGGGGTCGTCGAGCAGGAGAACCGGCGGCGAGCCGACCAGAGCGCGGGCGAGCGCGGTACGCTGCTTCTGGCCATTGGACAGCGCCCGTGGCTTGTGGCTGAGCACGTGGCCGATCTTCAGCAGCTTAGCGGCGCTCTCGACGCCCGCCTTCATCGCACTCTGCGACGAACGCTTGGCCTGTAGCGGCGTGGCGATGTTGTCGAACGCAGTCATGTGCGGAAACAGTGCGAAATTCTGGAACGCCATGCCGACGCCGCGGAACTCGGCATCGAGGTCGGTCATATCCTCACCGCCGATGAAGATCTTTCCCTCATCGGGGTCGATAACGCCGGCGACGAGCCGCAGCAGCACCGTCTTGCCGGCGCCGGACGGTCCGAACAGGACAAGGGTTTCGCCGTCGGCGACGGTCAGCGACAGATTGTCGAGAACAGTCTGGCTCTTGTAGCGCTTGACGACATTTCGCAGTTCGAGGCTGGCCATGAGAACTATCCCTTTACCGCGCCGAGCGACAGGCCTTCGACGAGATAGCGCTGTGCATAGAGGGCGAGCGCCAGCGTCGGCGTGATCGAAAGCACGATCGCCGCCGAGATCTGGCCATACTGGATGCCGGAGGAGGTGATGAAGGCCAGCGCACCGACTGTCACCGGCTGCTTGTCGGCCGAGGCGAGCACGAGCGCGAAGACGAAATTGTTCCAGGCGAAGATGAATGCGAGCAGGCCGGCAGCCGCAATGCCCGGGCCGGCGAGCGGCAGCGCGATCTTGCGGAAGGTGGCGAACCAGGAATGGCCGGCGATGCGATAGGCATATTCGATGTCGGCCGGGATGTCCTCGAAATAGCCGCGCACGATCCATAGGATCAGCGGCAGGCAGATCAGCTGATACACCCAGATCAGCCCGATATAAGTGTTGGCCAGTCCAAGCTTCTGGAAATAGAGGGTCAGCGGCAGGAGCACCAGCAGCGCGGGCGCGAACCGGAACGACAGCAGCGTAAAGGCAATGTCTTCCGAGCCGCGAAACTTATGCCGTGCAAAGGCGTAGGCCGCCGGAACGCCGAGCAGCAGCGCGACGGCGACCGAGGTGACCGACAGGAACACCGAATTCCAGAGGTTGCGCATGAAGGCGATGTCGAGCGTGCCGGCCGCCGTCGTCAGCTTTCCGGTGATCAGCGCGGTGTAGTTGGCCAGCGTCGGCTTGAAGACAAGCTGTGGCGGAATCCGCAAGATGGTTTCGTTGGTCTGGAACGACATCATTAGGATCCAGACGATCGGGAACATGAAGAAGATCACGACCAGTGTCAGCGCTATGCCGCGCAGGATGCGTTCGAGAAGCGAGGTGTGTTCCATCTCAGCCTCCTATGCCTGGCCGCGGGCGCGTTCGCGCAGCCGCAGCCAATTCTTGATGAAGATATTCGAGAGGAAATAGGTGATTGCCCACAGGATGATCATCAGCGCTGCCGAGCGGCCGACATTGGTCGACTGGAAGAAGTTGAGATAGGCCTCGACCTGGAAGACGGTCAGCGTGTCGCCCGGACCGCCCTGGGTCATGGCATAGATGATGTCGAACTGCTGGATGGAATCAAGCAGACGGAACAGCGTCGCCGTCAGGATGTAGGGCATCAGCATCGGCAAGGTAATGCGGAAGAACACGAAACTCCTCGGCACGCCGTCAAGTGCTGCCGCCTCGAAGGGCTGCGTCGGCAGGCTGCGCAGGCCTGCAAGCAGCAGGATCATGATGAAGGGCGTGTAGACCCAGATGTCGACAAGGACCACGGTGAAAAGCGCGGTCGACGGCGACGAGGCCCAGCGGAAATCGTGCAGTCCGATCAGGCTGGCGAGATAGCTCAGCACGCCGAAGCCGGGATTGGTCATCAGCTTCCACATCAGCGCGGCAAGCGCCGGCGCCGTCATCAGCGGCATCAGCAGCATGATCGAGATGAAGTTGTTCAACGTCGAGCGCTTCTGCAGGAGCATGGCGATGCCGAGACCGAGAAGCAGTTCGAGCAGGACGGTGATACCGGCATAGAGCAGCGATATCTCCAGCGTGTTCCAGAACTTCGGGTCGGTGAAAAAAGAGATGTAATTGTCGCCCCAGTTGAACTGACGCGCCCAGGGCTGGCTCAGCCGGTAGCGCTGGAACGAATAGACGACCGATGTGAAGAACGGGATCAGGATACCGATGCAGACGAGCAAGGCCGGCAGGCTGAGCACATAAGGCAGCACCCTCTTGCTGATCCTGAAGCCGGAAGGCTTGTTTCTTTGCATGGTCGCCGCAGTCATCGTGCTGTTCCATCATCTCTGTTGCTTCGCCCTGCCGACCGCCCAGGGAGCTAGGCGGCCGGTTGGGCGAGTGGCGGCACCGCCAGTGTTTGAGCATCGGATTTTCCCAAAACCGGTTTCCACTTTTGGGTCCGATGCTCCAGGCGCCGCTTCGCAGTGGAATGGCCGGCTGGCCCGCAAAAGCGGACCAGCCGTTCGCCAGGACTTAGCCGAGCCCGGCTTCCTTGAGCTGGCCATCGATGCTGGTGGCCAACATGTCGATGCCTTCGTCGACGGGCACTTCCTTGGCCACCATCTTCTGCAGCGTCGCCGCCCATTCGGTGGTGAGATCGAAGAACAGCGGCTGCGGGGTGAACTTGATGCTGGCGCCGGGCGCCGAGACGTCGAACATCTCGACATAACCCGGGTAGCTCTTGTTCAGCTTCTCGCGGAACATCTCGTCGTTCCAGACCGACTGACGGACCGGATTGACGAAGTCCATCTTGGTCGCACCGAACAGTGCATGCTCGGGCCCGGATGCCCATTGCATGAAGTACCAGGTGGCGTCCTTATCCTTCGAGAAATTGGACATCGACAGCGACCAGATCCAGATGTTGGGCGTCGGCGCCTTGGCGGCGGGATTGGCCTTGAAGGCGGAGAAGGCGAGCTTGCCTGCCATCTTGTTGTCGCCGCCATTCATGAAGTAGCCGAGGATGTCGGCGTCGAAAATCATCGCCGAGGCGCCGGCGCCAAGATCGGTGCCGACCTGATACCAGGTATAGGTCGACCAGTCCTTGGGGCCGCTCTCCTGGATCATCTGAACCCACTGCTTGTGGAAGGCCTTGGATTCGGCGGTGTTCATCGCGGCCGACAATTTGCCGTCGGCCGAGACATTCAGGTCCTTCTGGTCAAAGTTGGCATAAGCCGAGAGGAAGCCGGGATGGATCGTCGCCCAGGAGCGCGAGCCGCGCACGCCGATGCCGTAGACGCCGCCACCGACATCCTTGGTAAGCTTGGCCGCCGTAGCGACCATTTCGTCCATATTGCCGGGAACGCCGACGCCGACCTTGTCAAACATACCCTTGTTATAGGTGATGTTGTTCTGTTCGAAGCCCCACGGAATGCACCACTGCTTGGCGTCGTCGGAGCCGAGCACTCCGCCGGGCTGGCCGTTCCAGGCGCAGGACTTCCTGACACCGGGCAGGAAGTCGTCCCAGGCATAGTTCACGTTGGTCTTGGTCGGATCCTTGATCCACTCGTTGAGGTCGGTGATCCAGCCGGCCGGGCCGTAGGTCCAGGTCATGTAGGCGCCGGTCATGAAGGCATCGTATTCAGGCGAGCTGGCCGACAGCGCAGCGGTGACCTTGTCGAAATAGACGTCTTCCGGGAAGACGTCGTAGACGACCTCCATGCCGGTCAACTTCTTGAAGTTTTCAAGGTTGGCGATCATCGCATCGGCGTAAGGATGCTTGTTGAGCAAGAGCTTGATGGTCTTGCCTTTGTGCGCCTGCCAGTCGAAATCCGCCGCCAGTGCGCGGGTCTGCCCCAGATTGAGCAGCGTGCCGGCGGTGCCGGCGGCAAGGCCCATTGCGCCGAGGCCTTTGATCAGCCCACGACGATCGACTTGTCCGCGCAGGAACGCGTCGATCAGGTCTTTCTCTTTCTCATGCATTTGTCTTCTCCTCCACAGGGTAGTTTCAACTGAATGGTTGCCGGCTACCCGACCGGCATCTGCTCCACGAGTGATCGCGCCGTCCGCTCATCGGTGACCAGGCCTTTGAGATAGCGGCCCTCCAACACCGACTTGATGGCACGAACCTTCACCTTGCCGCCGGCAACGGCGACAATCCTGCGATTGCTGATGTCTTCGCGCGCCAGCGCCAGCGCCCGGTTGGAAAGGGTCGTCTCGACCGCTTTTCCAGCATCGTCGAAGAAATGGCCGAGCAGTTCGCCGACGCCGCCCTTGCGGCGGATCTCCTCCATTTCACCCTTTTCGATCATGCCGGTGGCGACCAGCGACGCCTCGCGCTCGGCGGTGCCGATACCGGCAATGAGCAGGTCGGCGGCCTTGCCGAGATCGAAGACCTCGCTGATGCCTTTCTGCCCGAGCAGCACGGTTCGATCCTCCACCGTGTTGGCGAACATCGGCACCGGCATCACATAGGCTTCCGCGCCGGTCCGTTCGGCCAGACGGTGAATGACGTCGTGCGGATTGGCCGAGAACTTGCGCGTCAGGCCGCCAAGCAGCGAAACGAAACGGGTCTTTTCGGCCGATATGCGCGGCAGATATTCGACGCAGGCGGCAAGCGTGCGGCCATGACCGACGCCGATCAGCGTGTCCTCGCCGCGTTCGATTTCACGCTTGAGGAACTGCGCGCCGGCAATGCCAAGCGCCTTGAGCGGCAAGTCTTCGCCATCGAAGTCGGGGACGACCTCGCAATAATCGAGGCCGTAGCGGCTGGACAAATCATCTTCAAGCGCGACGCATTCCGACACTTCGCCATCGATATAGACTTTGACCAGCCCTTCCTGATTGGCCTTGGTGATGAGGCGATGCGCCTTGAGGCTGGTCAGGCCAAGTCGCTTGGCAACCTCCGACTGGGTCAGGCCGCCAGCATAATGAAGCCAGGCGGCACGTGTCGCCATACTGGTTTCATCATCGCGCAGGAGGCCGTTTCCAAAACCAACCATTTCCGCCCTAAGATATTTTTATCAGTCGATGCAAAATTTTTCACAAGGCGTTGCAGGAGTCAAGCACCGCACCGTTCAAATCGCACAAAAAGGCGCCAAAAAGATTCAGCCCGCTGGATCGATCGTGCAATTAGCGCCCGTTGAAGTGTCGGGCCTGTCGATCTGAAGGGCAAAGGCTGAACGGCTCGCTCCACGAACCAGTTGCATGGGTTGCTAAGGCTTGCTCGCGTCCACTGAGCGCACAACTGGGCTGGCCGACGCCAAACACCGTTTTGCTGAAAATCCTCTGCCTGCCGAAATGGCGGTGGACCGCGCTTGCGGATCAGGTGAATTCGGCCACATAAGGATAAGACCGAGAAGTATCGATCTTCGCTTCACGAGAGCTACAATAATTCTTCACAAACGGCTATCTATCCTGGCGACAGGCGTTTGGTTCGAGTCACGAGGGGCGCGGCTTGGAATTCGATTTGAAGACCATCGAGGCGCTTGCCCCCGATCAGGCGTCGCTGAGCGCCGCCTCCAAGCTAACCAAACGATCGAACTGGCCGCGGCTCGAGAAGAATGAGCAGCAGGCGCTCATCTGGGGTGAATGCCAGGGCTCCGGCTCCAATCCTTATCGGGTGGTGGTCGACACAGGCGACCACGGCTACAAATGCACCTGCCCGTCGCGAAAATTCCCGTGCAAGCACACGCTGGCCCTGATGTGGATCGCCGCCACTGCGCCAGCCAGTTTTGCAGCCGCTGAATCGATACCGGAGTGGGTGAATGACTGGCTCAGCCGGCGCAGGAAGACGACGCCACCGCCTGCGCAGTCGATACAAGGTGCGGCAGCCAAAAGCATCGATGAAGCCGCACGGACGGACCTGAGCGCCGCGGTCGAAGACGTTGCGGCGGTGGAGCGTCGTGAGGCAGCGCAGCGCAAGCGGGCGGAAGACACACGACAAGCAGTGTCGGCGGCGCTAGATGAACTCGACCAATGGATCGCCGACCAGTTGCGGCTTGGCCTTTCGGGTTTTATCGACGGCAGCAGCGATCGTTGCCGCCGGATTGCCGCCCGGCTGGTCGACATGAAGGCAACCGCACTTGCTGGTCGCATCGACGAGATCCCATCGCGGCTGATGGCGCTGCGCAGCGAGGAAAGACCGGATGCGGCGATCCGCGAGCTCGGCAAGCTTGTGCTGCTGGCCAAGGCGTGGCGGTCGGCGCCTGACGATCCCGAGCTGAAGCGCCTCGTATCGACCTCTGAGACCCGCGAACAGGTTCTGGCCAATCCCGATGCAAGACAGGTCGAAAGCTTCTGGGAAGTTCTGGGCGAGAAGATCGAGAGCCGCCGTGACGGTCTCGTCAGCCATTCGACCTGGCTGCTTGATCTGAAGAGCACTACCCCGCAATTTGCCGTGCTGCTCGATTATTTTCCGGCTTCCGCCGGACGCCGGTCCAACGCTTTTGCTCCGGGGGATCGTTTCGATGCCCGGCTGGTCTTCTATCCATCACGCAAGCCGCTCCGCGCACTGGTGGCGGAGCGCATGGGTGAAGTGATGTCCGGCGCGTGGCCTGATTTCAGCTTCGGCACTGCAAAGGACCCACTCGCCACGCATGCTTCCTATCAGGATGCTGCGCCTTGGATTACCGATTGTCCTCTCATGCTGCCACCTGGTGCGATCCTGGTCGATGACCGCGGCACAGGCTGGTGGCAGGCCGCGGACGATCGGCAAGGCATCGCCTTGCCGATCGCGGGCGCCGTCGATCAAACATTGCTCGGCCTCGACCTTGCGGCCACGGCAGCGCTCTGGGATGGCGCCCGGCTTGACCTTCTGGCGGCGCAAAGCGGGTTTGGGAGGCTTGACCTGTCGTGAACGAGAGCGAGCAGACAGGCCTGGCGACAATGCGCGATTGCTGGATCACCGGCGGCGCCACTTTCGACCTGGCTCCGACCGACTGGAAGACAATCGCCGGTGATGCAAGTCCCGACGAGCAGGAGCGCCGGCTCCTGGCGATCGCGGCGCAAGCGCTCGACGTCGCCCTGCGGCCGGCGGCGCCGAAGACGCTCAAGCGGCGGCGGCCGCTGCCCAGGCTTGCGCTTCCTATGTTGCCAGAGCGGTTGCGGCCGCTGTTGAGAGCCGCTCTGAAACACGCCGCCGACGCGAGACGCAAGACGCGCGTGGTGACGCTTGTCGCCAGCCGCGGCTTTGTCCTCCATCCGATGGACTGGATGCCCTCGGATCAGAACAGTCCCGACGTCTACGCTCCCTGGATCGACTGGCAAGCAAGCTTCGACGGGGAGAGACATGCCCCACTAGAGAAACTGACGGCGGAAAATTGGGATGAATTCTATCCCGCCGCGCGACGCATGGCGCTGGCAGACATGCGCCGCAGTGAACCGGCTTCGGCTCGAATGCTGGTCGAGGCCAAGGCTTCGGGCGAGCCCGCCGAGGTCAGGCTTGCGCTGATCGAACTCATGCGCTTTGGCCTGAATCCTGAGGACGCGCCGTTCCTTAAAAGCCTCTCCGCCGACAGGTCCGGCAAGGTGCGCGAACTGGCTGGCCGGCTGCTGGCAAGGCTGGGAGAGCACGGCCATTTAAGCGAAGGCGGGGCGGATGACCCCGCAGCCGAACTCGCCGCCTTCATCAGCGAAGGCAAATCCGGCATCATCCGCCGCCGGACAACTTACACGCCGGCGAAACTGAAATCGTCGGCGCAGGAAAAACGTCGCGCCGAACTATTCGAGACCTGCAACCTGGTCGACCTTGCCGCACGGTTCGGCACTACGGAACCCGAATTCATAGGGGCCTGGCAATTCGGCGCCGACAACAATGCCGACATCCTGATCGCACAAATGGTCGCCGCTTCTGGGAGCGACGCTGCAGTGACGCATATGGCGGATACGCTTGTCGCCGATGGCGGCAAACCGGCGCTGTTCGTACTGCACCTCACGCCGCGCCTGGACAATCGCAGAAAACGAGCCGTCGTCCGGCTGATCCTGAAAGACTCGAAATATCTTGGTGCTCTCAACCTTGCCGAAGGCCTTGAAGCAAGTTGGTTGGAATGGGGCGATCTGACGAATGGCCAGACCCTGCTGGCGTTGCGTTCCGCTGTTGCAGGAAACGACGACGCCGTGAAGCGAGGCGCCGACGAAATGCTGGAAACGATGGGCTTTCTTGCCACTGCGACCACAGCCGCAAAATTGATCGACGAGGTGGTCGCAGCCGGTATGCCGTCCGCGGCCCCATCACTCAGCGTCCTGCGTCTCAACGCGGCGCTGGCCGAACATCAGTCTAGAACCGACACATGATCAATCCGGAGAATAGATATGAACGCTGCCATCCGTCTCCCGGTCGAGCAGGCCTATGCCTCTGAATTGCAGGCGCTGGCGCGCGGTGACGACAGGCAAAAGCCTGCCGGCTGGAGCCTCTCGCCACAGGCGGTGCTGACCTATCTGCTGGGCGGGAAGGCCGGCGACGGCACGCCGGTAACGCCAAAATATGTCGGTCGCCGCCGATTGATGGAGACCGCGGTGGCAACGCTCGCCACCGACCGCGCGCTGTTGCTGCTCGGCGTTCCCGGAACGGCCAAGTCCTGGGTGTCTGAACATCTCGCCGCCGCCATCATGGGTGACTCCACGCTGATCGTGCAGTGCACGGCCGGCACCGACGAGAACCAGATCCGCTATGGCTGGAACTATGCGCAACTTCTGGCAAAGGGCCCGAGCCAGGAAGCATTGGTGCCGACGCCGCTCTACCGCGCCATGCAGACCGGCAAGCTCTGCCGGCTCGAGGAACTGACGCGCATGGGGTCGGATGTGCAGGACACGCTGATCACCGTGCTTTCAGAGAAGATGATGCCGATCCCGGAATTGAACACATCGATCTATGCCCAGCGCGGCTTCAACATCATCGCCACGGCAAACAACCGGGACAAAGGTGTCAATGAACTCTCCTCGGCGCTCAAGCGTCGCTTCAATGTCGTCGTTCTGCCCTTGCCGGAAGACATGGCTGAAGAGGTGGCGATCGTCTCCAAACGGGTCGATGAGATGGCCGGCGGGCTCGACCTGCCGGTGCCGAAAAATGTCGGCGAGGAGATAGCCCGGGTATTGACCATCTTCCGTGAATTGCGGTCCGGTGCGACCGCCGACGGCAAGGTGACGCTGAAGACGCCCTCGGGCTCGCTGTCGACCGCCGAGGCGATCGCGACGATGGTTGGCGGCCTGAGCCAGGCGGCGTGGTTCGACAGCGGCAAGCTCGGCGCCGAAGGTCTCGCCGCCAGCCTTGTCGGCGCGATCGTGAAAGACCCGGTACAGGACAAGGCAGTGCTTGAGGAATATCTGGAAACAGTGCTCAAGAAGCGGCCTGACTATGCCGGCTACTATGCGGCCTTGAACGCAGCGATCTGACGCGCCATGGGGCACAGCGACGTCGCTTATTTCGGTATACGCCATCACGGGCCGGGTTCCGCCGACAGCCTGGTGCAGGCATTGCAGGATTTGCAGCCGGTCGCCGTGCTGATCGAGGGGCCGATCGATGCCTCCGCGCTACTGCCGTTGCTGGCCCGCCCGGAGATGCAGCCGCCGGTAGCATTGCTTTGCTATCCGGAGGAGGATCCGGCTTCGACAAGCTTCTGGCCCTTCGCCGAGTTCTCGCCCGAATATCAGGCGGTTCTTTGGGCAGTGGACAACAAGGCGGCGTTGCGCTTCATCGACCTGCCGTCGTCGGCGCGCTTCTCGGCAGCGGCGGTCCACGGCGCGGAAAAGGTCGATGCTGGCGAAGCGAAGGAAGCAAGCGAGCATGATGACGTGGCTCCGCATCGGCGTGATCCGATAGGCACGCTGGCGCGCGCCGCCGGCTATGAGGATGGCGAGAGCTGGTGGTCGGACATCATCGAGCAGAACCCGGAACCAGGCCCCATATTCGCCGCCATCTCCGACGCGATGATGACGCTAAGGGATGGTGAAGGCTCGATCGCGCAGTTCGAGGCCCAGCGCGAAGCGCATATGCGGTTCGAAATCGCGGCGGCGCGCAAGGAATTCGACGGACCTATCGCCGTCGTCTGCGGGGCGTGGCATGTGCCGGCACTGCAGGCGACACACACGCAGAAAAACGATCAAGCCCTGCTTAAGGGGATTGCGAGGCGCAAGAGCACGATGACATGGGCGCCGTGGACGGGACCGCGTCTGGCGCTGGGCTACGGCTATGGCGCGGGCGTCGTCGCACCCGGCTGGTGCAAGCATCTCTGGCGCACGCGCGGCCGGCGCGATGCAGCAACCTTGTGGCTTGCAATGATTGCAGCGGTGCTGCGGGTGAAGGGTCACCTGGTCTCGACCGCTGCGCTGATCGAAGCGGAGCGGCTCGCCCGCACGCTCGCCGCGATTCGCGAGCGGCCGAAACCCGGGTTTGAGGAATTGCGCGACGCCGCAATTGCGGCTCTGTTCAATGGCGAAGCGTTGCTGTGGGCCCTGGTCGAGGCCGAGCTGCTTCTGGGTGCGGACGTCGGCGAAATTCCACCCGACACGCCGTTGGCGCCGTTGATCGATGATCTGCAGCGCAACCAGAAGGCGGCGCGGCTGAA
Source organism: Mesorhizobium sp. M5C.F.Cr.IN.023.01.1.1 (assembly GCF_003997585.1). Taxonomy (NCBI): domain Bacteria; kingdom Pseudomonadati; phylum Pseudomonadota; class Alphaproteobacteria; order Hyphomicrobiales; family Phyllobacteriaceae; genus Mesorhizobium; species Mesorhizobium sp. M5C.F.Cr.IN.023.01.1.1. The sequence continues at coordinate 22,321 of NZ_RZSU01000030.1, forward strand.
GCCTGAAGCGCTGGAGCGGGAACTATCCGTAGACCTGCGAAGCGACAGCGGGCTGTTTCGCTCGACATTGCTGCATCGGCTGAACGTGCTTGGTGTGCATTGGGGCAAGTTGACGGACGCCGGTCGTAGCCGCGGCACCTTTCGTGAGCGGTGGATCCTGTCCTGGGAGCCGGAATATGCCGTTCGCCTGGTGGAGAACCTGATTTACGGGCCGACCATCGAAAAAGCTGCCAACGGCCGCCTGATCCAGATGATCGAAGCCGCAGCGACCCTCGATACGCTTGCGGCACTGGTGCAGGGCGCCATCACGGCAGGCCTGTCGGAAGCATCGACTGCAGGTCTCGCGGCATTGGAGGCCCGAGCGGCGCGCAGCAGCGAATGCCTGGAGATCCTGGCGTCGATGCCGCCGCTCGCCGACATCATCCGCTACGGCGAGGCCCGCAAAACGGAAACGAACCGGCTGTCCGGCCTCATGGAGCGGCTGATCGTCGAAGCTGCGATCGCGCTTCCCTATGCGGCACGCGATCTGGACGAGCAGGCCGCCGCGACGCTGGTTGGCGCGATGCGCAAGGCCGATGAAGCGATCAGGCTGGTCGAGCCCGGGCAAGACGTGCTGAACCGATGGCGCAACGGGCTGGCTGCCGTGCTGGAGGGTTCGCGGTCGACGGCGCTGCTGGCCGGATGCGCCGCGCACCTGCTCTACGAAGCCGGCCGGCTGTCCGCCGAAGCCGCGGCCGGGCTGCTCGGGCGACGCCTGTCGCCGGGCACCCCGGTCGCTGAAGCGGCAGGGTTCTTCGAGGGCTTCTTCAGCACAGCCGGTCAACGGCTGATCTATGATGAAGGTCTGCGCGGCGCTGTGGATTCCTGGCTTAAATCGCTCGACGAAGATGCTTTCATCGCGCACCTGCCGTTGCTGCGCCGCGTCTTTTCCAATCTGGACAGCATGGAGCGCCGGCGGCTGATCGAGGCAGTTCTCGGCCGCGCCGCGCGCTTGCCGGCCGGCCTGACGCCGACACCGGATGGCGGCGAGGCGTGGCGCCGACACCTGGAGCTGCTTGGACCATTGCTCACGGGAGGAAACGGCAATGGATGACGAGGGCGAAATGAACGAGGCCGGCCCACTCACAGCCGATGGCGGCAGGGAGCGCCGCTGGCGCCTGGCGATCGGCGCCGCCGATGAGGCATCGCCGTCGCTTTCCAGCGACGACAAACGGCTTTCGGCGGCGCTCGATGCTCTCTACGGCGACGGCGACAGCGCCGCAGCCAGCGACCCGCGCAAGCGGCGCGGCGGACTCGGCCGCTCGGCGCCGCGCGTTGCACAGTGGATGGGCGACATTCGCTCCTTCTTTCCCGCGCAGGTCGTTCAGATCGTCCAGAAGGACGCTTTCGAACGGCTGGACCTGAAGCAGATGCTGATGGAGCCGGAATTCCTCAAAGCGATCGAGGCCGACGTCAACCTCGTTGCCGACCTGATTTCGCTGCGCTCGGTCATGCCGGCCAAGACCAAGGACATCGCCCGCACGATCATCGCCGATATCGTTGCCAAGCTGATGCAAAGGCTGGAGCAGAAAACCGCCGAGGCGATACGCGGCGCACTCGACCGATCGAGGCGCACCAACCGCCCGCGTGCACGCGATATCGACTGGCAGCGCACCATCTCGGCGAACCTTCGCCACTACCAGCCCGAGCATAAGACTATCGTGCCGGAGAAGCTGGTTGGTTTCATGCGCAAGCAGCGCCGGCTGGTCGATCTCGACGAAGTTGTTCTCTGCGTCGACCAGTCCGGCTCGATGGCAAGCTCGGTCATCTACGCCTCGATCTTCGCAGCGGTGATGGCCTCGCTGCCGGTTGTGCGCACCAAGCTCGTCTGTTTCGATACGGCCATCGTCGACCTTACCGAAGAACTCAGCGATCCCGTCGAAGTGCTGTTCGGCGTGCAGCTTGGCGGCGGTACCGACATCAACCAGGCCGTCGCCTACTGCGCCGACCGTATCGAGCGGCCAACCAAGTCGCATCTGGTGCTAATCACCGACCTTTATGAGGGCGGCAATGGCCAGGAGTTGCTGCGGCGGCTGGCGGCGCTGGTTCGATCCGGCGTCAATGTCGTCGTGCTTCTGGCGCTGACCGACCAGGGCCGGCCCGGCTATGACCCCGCCATGGCAGGTTCGGTTGCGGCACTTGGCATTCCGGTCTTCGCCTGCACGCCGGATCTGTTTCCGGACATGATGGCGGCGGCATTGCGCCGAGAGGATATCGGCGCCTGGGCGGCGGGAGCCGACATCAAATTGGTTCGCGCCGATGGCGAGGCGCCTAGGGCGGACGAGTGAGCCCCATGTCACAAAAGATTGCCGAGCTCCTGTCGCGGCTCGAAAAGCGGCTGGACAGGTCAGCGATGGTTTCGGCCAACGATGCCGGACCACGCTACCAGGAAGACCCCGACGGCAAGACCGGCGCACCGCCGGAGTTCGTACTGCGTCCGCGCACTGCCGGCGAGGTGTCGGACATACTGCGCCTGTGCAACGACGCCCGGCAGAGGCTTGTCGTCCAGGGCGGCCGGACCGGGCTTGCCGGTGCGGCTCGCATCCAGCCCGGCGAAGCGGTGCTGTCGCTGGAGCGCATGACGGCGATCGCGGCTCCCGACCGCGAGGCGGCGGCGATCGTCGCCGAGGCCGGCGCGCCGCTGCAAATGGTGCAGGACGCGGCCGATGCGGCCGGCTTGCTGTTGGGCGTCGACATCGGCGCGCGCGGTACGGCCACGGTCGGCGGCAATGTCGCCACCAATGCCGGCGGTATCCGGGTGCTGCGCTACGGCATGTACCGCGCGCAGGTGCTCGGCCTGGAAGCGGTGCTTGCCGACGGCAGCATTCTTACCTCGCTCAAGGGCTTGCCCAAGGACAATTCCGGTTACGACCTCAACCAGCTCTTCATCGGCAGCGAAGGCACGCTTGGCGTCGTCACGCGTGCCTGCCTGCGGCTGCACCCGAAGCCGTCCACAGAGGTCAACGCCTTCTGCGCGCTTGCTTCGCTCGACGCGGCGATCGCGCTGCTCGGCCTGCTCAGGCAGAGGCTTGGACCCCTGCTCTCGGCCTATGAAGTGAATTTCGCACCGCTCTACGGCGCCATGGTCGCCGGCATGGACGCGCCGGCGCCGCTGCCCGTCGGCTCGCCGGTCTATGTGCTCGCCGAGATACAGGGCAGCGAGCCCGACCGCGACGGCGAACGTTTTGCCGCTGTGCTGATGCAGGCGGTCGAGGACGGCGTGATCGACGACGTGGTGGTCTCGCAGTCGCCGCGCGAATTCCGCGCGCTCTGGGCGGTGCGAGAGGACGCCAATCGCTTCCTGTTTTCGATAAAAGGCCTGATCGGCGTCGACATCAGCATCCCGTTGGCGCGGATGGGGCCTTTCCTGAAAGAAGCGGAAGCTGCGATCCAGGCCATCGACCGCAACGCTGACATCTATGTCTTTGGCCACCTCGGCGATGGCAATCTGCATTATCAGGTGCGCACCATGGATCCGGCGGCCGCATACGACGTCGTCTATCGGGGCGTGGCTGCGGCCGGCGGCGGCGTCTCGGCCGAGCATGGCATCGGCCTCGATAAGAAGGAATGGCTGCACCTGGTGCGCAGCGATGCCGAGATCGCCGCCATGCGGCGCTTGAAAGCGGCCTTCGACCCGAACAATATCCTCAATGCCGGGCGGGTCTTCGATCTCGCGCCGGCGGCCAGCATACGTGACGTGCCGCCCCAATGAGGCTGGAATCGAAGGTCGGTAGCGCCGGCCGGGCGCTGAGTCTATCTGCCCACTTGCCTCAACCGCGCATGCGCCACCGCAATACGGGCGGCAAGCGCGGCGTTGCTGCGGACCAGCGCGATATTGGCCTTCAGGCTGCGACCCTGCGAAAGCTCATTGATGCGGGCGAGCAGGAACGGCGTCAGCTCCTTGCGGCCGATGCCGCGTCCTTCGGCTTCCGCCACCGCTGCCGTGATCGTGCCGTCGATGAAGGCCGGATCGAGCGCATCCACTTCCGGAATTGGATTGGCGACAAGGATGCCGGTGCCCGAGCCGATCTGCTCGTGCACCAGCATGGCCTGCGCTATGTCCTCGGGCGTATCGAGGCGGTGATCGGCTTTCAGTCCGCTGGAGCGCGTATAGAAGGCCGGAAAATCGTCGCTCTGATAGGCGATCACCGGCACGCGCTGGGTCTCCAGATATTCCAGCGTCTTTGCAATATCGAGGATCGATTTTACGCCGGCGCAGACGACGGTCGTGCCGGTCTGGCCGAGTTCGGTCAGGTCGGCCGAGATATCAAAAGTGGCCTCGGCGCCACGATGCACGCCGCCGACGCCGCCGGTCGCGAAAATGCCGATGCCGGCGAGTGCAGCGATCCGCATCGTCGCCGAGACCGTGGTTCCGGCCGAGCCGCCGCCCACCATGATGGCGGCGAGGTCGCGCCCGGATGCCTTGACCACGTCTTTTGCCGCTGCCAGCTGCTCCAACTCACGATCGTCAAGCCCGACCTTGATCTTGCCGGCGACCACCGCGATCGTGGCGGGCACCGCACCGTTCTCGCGCACCACGGTTTCGACGCCGCGCGCGGTCTCCAGATTGGCCGGATAGGGCATGCCGTGGGTGATGATCGTCGATTCCAGTGCCACCACTGCGCGGTCTTCTTGAAGTGCTGCCGCGACTTCGCTGTTCAGGTGGAGAAGTGAAGGTTTCATCGTCGTCTCGCTTTCAGGGTCGTCTCGCTTTCAGGCGGGAATGCGGTACATGCCGGCAGTGAGGAAGCGCGGCGACAGATCTGGATGAACGCTGGATTCGCTCTCGGTGGTCAGCGTGGCGAGCAGTGCGCCAGTGCGCGCCGCGTGAGGCACGGGATCGCCCGAAAGCACCTTGTACATCGTGCCGGCAATCATGGCGTCGCCGGCGCCGGTGATGTCGACGGCGCGGGCCGGGACGGAACGCATCGTCGCCACGCCGCTTTCGGTCGCCACCGCAAATCCATGCGCACCCATGGTCACGATCACCTCGCTGGCGCCGGCCGCGCGCAGCGCCCTCGCTGCCTCGTTCGGCTTCAGCCGCTTGTCGGCATCGGTGATGCCAAGCATCATGTTGGCCTCGTCGTGGTTGGTGAACAAGAGGTCGATGCCGGTCAGGTCCTTCGGAAGGCGCGCCGATTTCGGCGACGACACCGTGTCGACGGCGAGCTTGAAGCGCGCGCCCTGCTTGCGCGACATCAGCGCGGCGATCGTTGCGGCCGGCAGGTTGCAGTCGATGAACACCCATGTCGCCGAAGCAAGATGCGGCCAGAAACGGTCGAGATAGGACGGCGAAAACAGATCGAAAATCTCCATGTCAGCGATGCCGAGGACGAGATCGTTGTTGAGATCGAGGATGGCCGCATATTCCGCCGTCGGCCGCTCCGTGGTGGTGATGACCTGGCTGACGTCAGCGCCGAGATCGCGCAGATGCCGCACCAGCGAGCGGCCGGTTTCATCATCGCCGACAATCGAGACGAAGCTTACGTCGACGCCGAGGCGGACAAGGTTCTCGGCGACGTTGCGGGCGACGCCGCCGAAGCTGCGATAACCGTCGACCGGGTTCGACGTCTCGAAGATCAGATCCTTCTTGGCGTGGTACTTACGGTCCAGAACCGCGCCGCCGATGCAGATCATGCGTTTCGAGGCCGGCAAGACATAGCCGCGGCCGAGAATGTAGCCCTTGTTGACGAGCTGCACGATGTGGGCCGCTACGGTCGAGCGGGCAATGCCGAGCACGCTCGCAATGTCCTGCTGGCCGGCGAAAGGGTTCGCCGCGATGAGGTCCAGCACTGCTTGTTCCTGTGATCCAAGATTGTCCATCGTCTCACCCGGCCGTCCAATTTATGGCGAGCATTGATCAACAACAGACGATCTTGTCAACATTTGTTTGGAGCGAGTGAAGGTCCGTCAAATGCTGGTACTGGTCGACGCTTGGCGCCGCATCACATTACTTATTGCCGACGGCAAGAACTTTGAAAGCAAGCGGATGAGCGAACAGGCGTTGATGTCGGAGTTGGAGCGGTTGGTTTCCGAGGACCGAAACCCGAAGACGATGGATATCGACCTGCTGCCGACCATCGAGATCCTGCGCAAGATCAATGACGAGGACAGCGGCGTTCCGGCCGCTGTCGAGAAAGTCATTCCGGAAATCGCTGCCGCGGTAGACCGGATCGTTAGTGCGTTTCAAAAAGGCGCGCGGCTTGTCTACATCGGCGCCGGCACGAGCGGCCGGTTGGGAGTTCTCGACGCCTCGGAGTGTCCACCGACATTCGGTGTGCCCGAGGACATGGTGCTCGGCCTGATCGCGGGCGGCCCCAAAGCGTTGATGCAGGCTGCGGAAGGCGCCGAGGATGATCCGCAACAAGGCATGAATGCATTGCAGGACATCAAGTTGACCGCCGACGATGTGGTGGTCGGCATCGCGGTCAGCGGCCGCACGCCCTATGTGATCGGCGGTTTGACCTACGCAAAGCAGGTGGGAGCGACGACAGTGGCGCTCTCTTGTAATCCCAGATCGACCATTGCCGGCATTGCCGACATTGCCATCTCTCCGCTTGTCGGCCCCGAAGTTCTCGCCGGCTCGACCCGGCTGAAGTCGGGAACCGCGCAGAAGCTGGTTCTCAACATGCTGACAACAGCCAGCATGATCCGGATCGGCAAGAGCTATCAGAACCTGATGGTCGACCTTCATCCCCGCAACAAGAAACTCGTCGCCAGGGCGGTTGGGATCGTGATGCAGACCACCGGCTGCACAGCGCAGCAGGCACGACGGGCGCTCGACCAGACCGGCAAAGACGTGAAGCTGGCGATCCTGGTGACAATCACCGGCATGAGCGTCGAAGAGGCGCGTAAGGCGCTCGACAATGCGGGAGGATTCCTGCGAAAGGCGATAGGCGAAAAGCCCGTATGAGGATGAGGGCTGGCGGCGGCCGGCTGTGCCGGGACGGTCGGGCATACCGCTTTACCGGCATCGGCTGTGGATCGACCTCGACAAAGGCAATGCATGGACCTTGCTCGCCAAACGGATCCATCCGACACATCATTCAACAGCGGAATCGCTTCGCCAATCGGTCGGCGCTCGCCAATGGAGCCTAACAAACATGATAGCGAAAAGTGGCCAGCCAATCTGGGCCGTCGGCCTGATGACCGGCACCGTCCTCGACGGCAATATCGACGTCGCGCTGATCAAGACCGATGGCGAGCGGATCGCGGATTTCGGCACCTACACGCTGGCGCCCTACCCTCAGTCGATCCGGACCCTGCTGGAAGAGACGCTGGATCGGGCTAGGGCATGGAATTTCACCGGACCGGAGCCGGCGATTTTTCGAGAGGCCGAAGAGGCGCTGACGCGCGCCCAGTCAGCAGCCGTCAAGGACCTTGTCGAAGGTTACGGGCTGACGATGGCCGATATCGGGGTCGTCGGCTTCCATGGCCAGACCGTGCTGCATCGTGCGCCGCAAGTCGGCCGGCTCGGCCAGACCCGCCAGCTCGGCGATGGCGAGTTGATGCATGCCATCCTGGATACCAAAATTGCCTACGACTTCCGCTCGGCCGACATAGGCGCCGGCGGGCAAGGGGCGCCGCTGTCCGCGGGCTATCACGCCGCGCTGCTACGCGATGCCGACGCCAGCGGCGACACGGCCGTTCTCAATCTCGGCGGCGTCGCCAACGTCACGTGGTGGGATGGCAAGGACAATGTCGTTGCCTTCGACACCGGACCGGCCAATGCGCCGTTGAACGATTTCATCAAGTCCAAAGGGCTCGGCGAAATGGACCGCGACGGCGCGCTGGCCCGCGCCGGCACTGTCGACGAAGCCCGGCTGGCCAAGCTCTTGCAGCATCCCTATCTGGCCAAGCCCTATCCAAAGTCGCTGGACCGGTTCGATTTCGGCGCAGCCATGGCGGACGGGATGAACGCTGAGGATGGCGCTGCACTGCTGACGGCCTTCACCGCCGCCGCCGTCGGCAAAGCGCTCGACCTCTTGCCGCACCGGCCGAAGCGGCTGGTGGTCAGCGGTGGCGGCCGCCACAACCCGACGATCATGGCCATGCTCGCCAGCCGTGCCGGTGTCGAAGCCGTGCCGGCGGAGGCGCTCGGCTGGAAGGGTGACGCGGTGGAGGCGGAATGCTTTGCCTTCCTTGCGGTTCGCGTGCTCAGGGGCCTGCCGATCAGCTTCCCGACCACCACCGGTGTGCCACAGCCGATGCGCGGCGGACGCCTCGCCGGCTAATCAAGCCGACAATTCTTCTGCAGGAAGACGCGGCTGCGGCCGACGGGAAGATCGGGAAGCACGCCGAAAGACCGATAACCCCCGACGCTCATAGACCTTGACCGCCTGGGGATTGAACGTCTCGATCAGCCGCGTGGCTCCGCGACTGCACGGACCGCGGCGAACGCCACACCGCCGCTGAGGCCGCGACCAGCATGAGCAACGCTGCGACCACGGCCGATGCCGCAAAACCAAAGCTGGAATAAAGCGGTCCGAAGGCCGTGGTGCCGACAAACACCGCGAGATAGGTCACCGCGCTGTTCAGACCCATGATCGTGCCGCGCCGCGCCGGATCGAGCGCCGAGAGGCGCATCACCAGGACGTTCAGTCCAAAATGATTGGCAAGACCCCAGGCCGCCACCATCGCGATGGTCAGGCCGAAGCTGCCGCTTGCCGCGGCAAGCGCGACATAGACGACCGCGACGAGAAGATAGGCGAACGGCATGACGCGTCGCGCTCCCAGGCGATCGATCACGCCGTCGAGAAGTGCCGCCATGCCGAAGCCGGCGCCATAGGCGAGCGCGGCCAAGCCGTTGGCACTGACCGGCCGTCCCAAGCCATTGTGAAGGTGATCGCCGAGATAGCCGTATACACCGTAGAAGGCGGTCATGAAGGCGCCGCAGGCGATCAGGAGCGGCGCTATGCCGGGAACGGCCAAAGCGCCGAGCGGCGTCGGCGCCGGGCCGCTTTTCCTGACGTCGCTCAACGACGTCAGCGTAAGACCGGTCAATGCGAGCGCGGCAAGCACCGCGACCGCCGCAAAAACGGCGCGCCAATGCACGAGGTCGGCAATTACTGCCGACAACGCGACACCAGCGACCATGCTCAGGGTCCAGCCGGTCAGCACGACGCCGATGGTCCCGCTTTCGCGACCAGGCGGCGCGATCACGGCGGCGCTGGCATAGATTGCCGGCATGGCGACGCCGGCAGCTAAGCCGGCGAGAAGCTGGGCTGCAACCAGCGTCGTTACCGTCGGCGCGGCGGCGCTGGCGAGAAGCGCTATCGCCAGCAGCAGCAACGCCCCTTGCAGCATGCGGCGGGCGCCAAGCCGGTCGATATAGCGCGCCAGGAACAGGGCGCTTGCGGATGTCCCGAGGCCGAACGCGGCGGACGCGATCATGACGGCCGGCACGCTCGTCGCAAACGACGCGGCCACTGCCGGTGCTATCGGACCGAGAACCAGCGAGTTGGAGCCGATCACCGCGATGCATCCGGTGAGGAGATAGGCGAGCGCCGGGATAGGCGGCCTTGCCATCAAAGTTGCGACTTGATCACTGTTCGACATACGTCGATAATGGCCGTATTAAATTCTGCATCAATAAGGAATTTCGATATGGACGAAGAAACAGATGGCATTCCGCAGAACAGGCCTGCCGCCCGCGATGTCGACGCAACCGACCGAAAAATATTAGGCGTTCTGGTCGACCACGCCACGATCAGCTATGCCGAGCTCGGCGACCGCGTCGGCCTGTCACCACCGGCAGCCCATGAACGGGTGAAGCGGCTTCGGCGCAGCGGCGCCATCCGCAACACCGCGGCAATCATCGATCCCAAGGCGGTGCGCAAGCCGCTGCTCGCTTTTGTGCACATCGACACCAAGGGGTGGGGAAAGACCCCTGAACTGATGGCGATTTCCGAACACCCCGAAGTCGAGGAGATTCATTCGGTGGCCGGCGACACATGCATGCTGATCAAGGTCCGCACCGAGGACACACGGGCACTCGAAGGTCTGCTGTCGCGTCTTTACGAAACGCCTGGCGTCACCTCGACGCGAAGCTACGTGGTTCTGTCGACTTATCTGGAGCGGCCGGTGCAGCCCGGGATCACGACCGACTGGCCGACGCCCCGGCACATGGCCAAGCCGCTGTATTAGCCGGAGCGCGCGAGTCGGGACGGTGTGCGCTAGTCGGACGTCTCAACCAAGCTCCAAGGTCGTTATCGCAAAGACGCCGGACTGCATGAGCTGCGGCGCTTTTCCCTTGTACATTCGAGCCGTTTCGAAGCCCGGTTGAAGGCCGGCGGACGACAGCAAATCTGCAAATTGCCCGCTGGTCTCGGGAACGTCGAGATGGACATTTCCGGGTCCCGAGGCGTTGGCGAACGCCGCGAAAAGTCGAGTTGCCGCGTCCAGGCTGTTGGAAAAGAGCGGACCGATCTTGCAACCGTCCCGGCATCGGCGCGCGACGCCATATCCCTCGATCGTGCCATCCCTAACGATCGCAAGCGCCATGTGAGGCGGGCGCAGCCAGTGGTCCAGGAAGGATCGCCTCGAAGCCGGAAAGAATCGGCGGTCATAGTCCAGGACATCCGCGATGAGTTCCGGGCCTATGACGCAAACGCCGCTGTCGACTTCTGCCGGACCGTTCGGCGACCCGACGAACCGGATCGTCCGGTAGACCGGCGCAAAACCCATGCTGCGGTAGTTGGCCTGCTGTTCGACGACACCATCGAGGCCGATCGTGCGGTCGCCGAGCCGCGCCATGCCGGCATCCCAGACCGCCTTGCCATGGCCCTCACCGCGCCTGTCCGGCCGACAGATGTAGAGGCCGATGAAGCCGAAATCGTCGCCATAGGCGACGGCCGAAATACCGGCCACCATCTCGCCATCGACAAAGGCGCCGATGAAGCCCTCTGGATCCGCCGCCTGGAACGCCACGGCATCGACAAGGCCGGGATTCCAGCCCTCCGCTGCCGCCCAGTCGACAAGGATTTCCACGTCTTCAAGTGCGAGCGTTCTGATCGTTCGGCGCATTGCGATCACTCGGCGGCAACTATACCGGGGGCGAAGGATTTCAATGCGCCACGATAAGGCTTTGCCAGCGGGTTTGCATAGGCGCCGCGCTTGGACGTTGACAGGCCAAGCGCGATGAGTGCCTCGGCCTGCTTGACCGCGGCGCCGACGCCGTCGATGACCGGAACGCCGAATTCCCGCTGCAGCTCGGCGGCGAGGTCGGCCATGCCGGCACAGCCGAGCACGATGGCCTCGGCGCGATCCTCCTCGAGCGCGCGCGCGATCTCGCCGCGCAGTTTCAGGATCGCGTCCGATGCCGGGTCTTCGAGGGCAAGAACCGGGATATCGGCGGCGCGCACGCGCGCCCGCCCGGCCATGCCATAGCGCTGCACCAGCCCTTCGACCGGCACCCGCGAGCGCTCGGTCGTGGTGACGACGGTGAAGCGCTGCGCGATGAACGAGGCCGTGCTGAGCGCTGTCTCGCAAATGCCGACGACCGGAATGTTGGCCATAGCGCGCGCAGCATCCAAGCCCGTATCGTCAAAACAGGCGATGACCGCGGCCTGCGCGCCCGACCGTTCGCCCGCGGCGATCTCGACCAGCAGGCCCGGCACGGCGAGCGCCTCGTCATAATAGCCTTCGATCGAAACCGGACCCATCGTCGAGGTGACGGCGACGATGTCCGTACCGGCGCCGGCAACCAACCGCGCCGCCGCTGCAATGGTTTCGGTCATGCTGGCGGTGGTGTTCGGATTGGCAACGAGGATTTGCATCGAGGATCTCATGCACGCGCCCGGCGGCGACCGACATAGACGATTGCGCCGAGCGTCAGCAGGATCACCAGGAAGGAAAAGACGGTGGTCACGGTACCCAGCGCATAGAGCACCGGCGTCGTCACATTCGTCGTCATGCCGTAGATTTCGAGCGGCAACGTGTTGAACGTGCCCGAGGTCATCAGCGTGCGGGCGAACTCGTCATAGGACAGGGTGAAACCGAACAGGCCGACGCCGATCAGGCTAGGCGCGATCATCGGCAGAACGACATGCGCGAAGGTCTGCCAGGACGACGCTCCGAGATCACGCGCGGCTTCCTCATAGGCCGGCGAGAACCGGTTGAAGACGGCGAACATGATCAGCACGCCGAAGGGCAAGGTCCATGTCAGATGCGCGCCGAAGGCAGACGTGTACCAGGCGGGGCGGAAGCCGACCTGCTGGAAGACGACGCCAATGCCGAGCGAGATGATGATCGACGGCACGACCAGGCTGGCGACCGCCAGATAGAACAATGCGGTGGCGCCGCGAAATTTCTGGCGGAAGGCAAGACCGGCAAGCAGCGACACGCCGACGGTCACGATCATCACCATCACGCTAAGAACGAAGGAACGTTTGAAACTGCCGCCGAAATCGCCGACCGCCTGCCGCTCGAACAGGTTGGCGAACCAGTGCAGCGACACGCCGTTCAGCGGAAAGGTCAGCCCGCCATTCTCGCCCTGGAAGGACAGGATCAGGATCGCCGAAAGCGGGCCGTAGAGAAACAGCACGAAAAGGACGAAGAAGGCCGCCAGCACGTAGAATTCGAGGGTGCGCTTATCCCGGCTCATCGCCTCACAGCTCCTTGCGGATGTCGACGATGCGCAGGATGCCGGCGACCATCAAGAGCACCAGCACCAGGAGCACGACCGCATTGGCGGCCGCTGCCGGATATTGCAGCAGCGACATCTGGTTCTTCATCATCAGCGCGACGGAGGCGCTCTGCCCGCCGGACATCACCTGCACCGTCGAAAAGTCGGCCATCACCAGCGTGACGACGAAGATGGTGCCGATCGCCATGCCGGGCTTGGCAAGCGGAATGATGACGTTCCACAGGACCTGCCAGCCGGAAGCGCCGGCGTCACGCGCGGCCTCGATCAGCGCCTTGTCGATGCGCATCAGCGTGTTGAAGATCGGCGTCACCATGAACAGCGTGTAGAGGTGCACCATGGCCAGCACCACGGCGAATTCCGAATAGAGCAGCCACTCGATCGGCTTCGGGATCAGTCCGATCTGCACCAGCGTCGAGTTGACCAGGCCATTGCGGCCAAGCACCGGAATCCACGAGATCATCCGGATGATGTTGGAGGTCAGGAACGGCACGGTGCAGACAAGGAACAGCACCATCTGCATGGCGGTGGTCCTGATATGGAAGGCGAGGAAATAGGCGACCCAGAAGCCGATAAGCAGCGTCAGCGCCCAGACGATGGCGGCGTATTTCAGCGTGTTCAGATAGGTTTTCCAGGTGACCCAGGAGCCGAGCGTGTCGGAATAGTTGGTGGTCAGCAAATCCGGGTACATCGCCGCGAAGTCGTAGTCCCAGAAAGAGACCACCGCGATCATCAGGATCGGCAGCAAAAGGAATGCGCCGAGGATCAGCGCCAGCGGTGTCGCCTGGAGATAGGGGACGAAGCGAGCAAGAGACAGGCGGCGTCTGGCCGGCTCTGCGGACTTAACGTGAGTGGATTGTTCGAGCGCTAGGGTCATCAACATCTCGGTCTAGGTCGGCGACGCGACTGAGGCTGCGTTCCCTTCTCCCCTTGTGGAGAAGGTGGCCGAGCGAAGCTCGGTCGGATGAGGGGTGCTCCAGCTTGGCCCGACGGCGATCCGTCCGACACCCCTCAACCGTCTTGGCGCTGCGCGCCAATCCACCTTCTCCACAAGGGGAGAAGGGGAAGAGGTTGCACTACGCCGCGATGAATTCGTTCCAGCGCCTCACCATGTAGCGGTCCTCGTCCATGACCGAGTTCCAGCAAGCGACCTTGCCCATGCGCTCGACGAAGGAGCCGCCGTCGCGCACGGCGCCCGCCTTCTCCATGACCTTGCCGTCCGGCGCCATGATGTCACCCTTTGCCGGCCTACCGTCGACCCAGTAGCCCCATTCGTCCTCGGACATGAACTGCTTGGCCGTATCCATAGCGGCCGAGTAGTAGCCCTGGCGGTTGAGGTAGGCGCCGACCCAGCCGGACAGGTACCAGTTGATATATTCGTAGGCAGCGTCGAGTTCGGCGCCCTTGAGATGCGCTGCAAGGCCAAGGCCGCCGCCCCATGAGCGGTAGCCTTCCTTGAGCGGCTGGTACTTGCAGGCGATGCCCTTGGAGCGGACCGCAGCGACGGCCGGCGACCACATCGACTGGATGACCACTTCTCCCGATGCCATCAGGTTGACGCTCTCGTCGAATGATTTCCAGAACGCACGGAACTGGCCGTCCTGCTTGGCCTTGATCAGGAAGTCGATCGTCTTGTCGATCTCCTCTTTGGTCATGTTGCCCTTGTCGGCATATTTGATGTTGCCCATGGCTTCCATGATCATCGCCGCATCCATGATGCCGATCGACGGAATGTTGAGGATGGCAGCCTTGCCCTTGAAGGCGGGATCCATGATGTCGGCCCAGGTGGTGATGTCGCCGCCGACAAGGTCGGGGCGGATGCCGAGCGTATCGGCATTGTAGATGGTCGGAACCATCGTCATCCACTGCGTCGGTTGCTTGGCGAAAGTCTTGGCTTCCTGCGCCTCGACGAAGCCGACCGTATGCGGCGCGGTGCCCTGGGCAATGACGCTGTCGGGCGTCAGCTTGCCGGTGATGAAGAGCGGTACGATCTTGTCGTAATATTTCAGCTTCTTGACATCCATCGGCTGCATCACGCCGGACGGATACACCTTCTTGGCGATCCAGTATTCGATGTCGGCGATGTCGTAGCTGTCCGGCTGGGTCACCGCGCGCTGGGCGGCGGCATCGGAATCGGTCGCCGTCATCTCCAGCGTGATGCCGAGATCGGCCTTGCACTTGTCGGCGATGGCGTTGAGGTTGGACACGCCGGTGCCGAACTGGCGCAGCGTGATCGGGTTCTGCGCCCAGATCGTCGGGAACCCGGTGATCACGCCGGAGCCGGCGGCAAGACCGACGGCGGCGGCACCTGTCTTGAGCAGCGAGCGGCGGGAAATTCCTGTCTTCTTGTCGGTGGTGTTGGTCATGTCAGTTCCCCTTTTTGATTGGTTGTTCTGGTTCAGGAATCGAGACGGCCAAGGACGATCGCGTCCTCGGTGTCCCAGGCGATCGGCGCGGCGTCGCCGACGGCCACCGGCTTGGCGAAGAAGCTGGTGTCGTCGACGATCACGGTAAAATCCTCGATGCCGGCGCCATTGACCGAGAGCTTCACGGTCGAGCCGCGGTACTCGATATTGGAGACGATGCCGGTGAAGCCCAGCCCCGTGGCCGGCGGGTCGCCTATCCGCACATGATCGGTGCGAATGGCGATATCGATCGGCTCGCCGATCACCCTGCCCTGCCCGCTGGCCGCAAGCGGGCCGCCACCCGGCACATCGAAAACAACCATGCCATCGCGACTGCCGGTGACGCGGCCGGAGACGACGTTGTGATCGCCCATGAAGCGGGCGACGAACGCGGTGGCTGGTCGCTCGAAGACGGTGCGCGGATGCGCCGCCTGCTCGATGCGGCCGTCATTCATAACCACGATGAGGTCGGCGAGCGCCATCGCCTCCTCCTGGCTGTGGGTGACGTGGACGAAGGTGATGCCGAGCGACGTCTGCAGCTTCTTCAGTTCCGCCCGCATCCGAATCTTCAGGAACGGATCGAGTGCCGAGAGCGGTTCGTCGAGCAGCAGCGCCTCGGGGTCGGTGATCAGCGCGCGGGCCAGAGCGACCCGCTGCTGCTGTCCGCCCGAAAGCTGCGCCGGGCGGCGGCCGGCATAGGCTTCCATCTGCATCAGCTTCAGCATGACGAGCGCCTTGGCGCGGCGCTCCTCCTTGCCGACACCTTTCATCTTGAGGCTGAACGCAACATTGTCGATCAGGTCGAGATGCGGAAACAGCGCGTAGGACTGGAACATCATGGCTGTGCCGCGCTTGGCCGGCGGCAGGTGGGTGACCACTGTGTTGCCGAGACGCACGTCGCCACTCGATATGCTTTCGTGCCCGGCAATCATGCGCAGCGTCGACGTCTTGCCGCAGCCGGACGGCCCGAGCAGGCAGCAATAGGTTCCCGCGGGAATTTTCAGGCTGATATCTTCGACGGCAGTCGTAGCGCCATAGATCTTCGAAACGGACACGATGTCAATTTCGGCGGCTTTAGACATCGAGCTTCCTCTCTAAATCAACTTAAGCAATGCATCATGCATGCCAGTTGCCCTGCATGGGCCTCAAAGGACTGATTTCTTGTGTAAATCGGGACTAGATCCGGCCGCCCCGCCGAAACGGCACGATTGTGCTATGCACAAATTATAGGCGATAGAAGGCGATTCTAGCAAAAATCGTATGCAATCTTTTCTGGCATCGTATTCACTTTGGCCCTCTGCAACCGGCCCGATTCAGGGTAGAAAGGTGAAGGGACTACCATCATGAATATAGCCGACCAGACTTTCCCTGCTGTCGACAGTGCCAACGAGGATCGCGCCCAGGCGATCCGCGACCAGTTGCGCGACGCGATCGTCGATCGCCGGCTGGCGCCCGGAACCAAGCTGTCGGAAGGCGAGGTCGGCACTCTGTTCGATGTCAGCCGCACCGTGGCGCGCGCAGCACTGCAGATGCTCTCCTTCGAAGGCTTGGTTCGGACCGAGCGCAATCGCGGCGCTTTCGTCGCCAATCCGTCGCCGGAGGAAGCGCGTCAGGTCTTCGCTTCCCGCCGGCTGATCGAGCCCGGTATAGCGATCGCCGCCGCCGGGCGGATGACGCCGGCGCATGTCGCTGCCTTCAAGGCGCAGCTCGATGAAGAGGGCCGCTTCATTGCCGAACGCGGACCAAATGCAAGACGCTCGGAAATCAAAGCTTCGGGCGATTTTCACCTGCTGCTGGCTTCGGTTGCCGGAAACGCGATCCTCCAGCGCTTCATGGAAGAACTGGTGGCGCGGTCATCGCTGGTGATCGCACTCTATGGCCGCTCGGGCGTGTCGAGCTGCGGTCATAGCGAACACATGAATATCCTCGAGGCGCTGGAAAATGGCAATTCCGAACGCGCCAGCGCACTGATGCTGCACCACATCGACCATATCGAGGCCGACCTGGATCTGCGCGTCAGGAGCGGTCCGGCGCTCAGGCAGGCGCTCGAATTCTGACGCTCATTTCGACCGGAGGGACGCGAAAACCGCGCCCCTCAAAGCCGCTCGGCCCGGATCTTCAGGATCTGGTACAGCAAATCGCGGATGCGCCGCAGCCTCATCGACAATTTCCGGCTCATCTGCATTCCAGTTCTGTTTGCCGACCGCCTGCGTTGATCGCCTCACTCAGAAGGTCTGGGCCGCCATGGCCAATCCAACCAGCGAGGTGGCGAGCCCTGCGGTGCGGACCGTCATCGGCCAACGGGCGAGCTTGAAGACGGATGACGCCCCGATCGCATGCAGCATCGACGTGCCGAGCATGAAACCAGCGGCGTAGGCGATGCCGCCGGCGCTCTCGGGAATCTCGAGGCCGTGGGCATTGCCGTGAAAGAGGCCGAACAGGGCCGTCAACGCCGCGGCGGCGGCCAGCGGCAGCGGCCTGGCAAGGCCGACAATGGCGCCGAAGACCACCAGCGACAGCGCGATGCCAGTTTCAAGCGAAGGCAGGCTGATGCCCGCCATGCCGAGCAAGGCTCCGGCGACCATGGCTGAGACGAAGAAAAGCGGCACAAGGACAAAGCTGCGGCCACCAGAGCGGGCGCCAATCATGCCGACCGCGACCATGGCCAGCAGATGGTCCATGCCAAGGAGCGGATGTTCAAGCCCGGCGAAAAAGCCATGGACGTGAGCGCCGCCGCTATGGGCAAACGCCAGCGACGGCGTGAGGGCGGCGAGAGCTGAAAGGATGCCAAGTCTTGCAAATGTTTTCATGGTTGTACCTGTTCGATGAGAGTGACGGGTTCTGATTTCAGTGCCCGGGAACGGTGAATCGCGAAGCGGCGGAACGGTCCGCGAGAGCGCGCGCCGCGGCGAAGCCGAGGGGCTTTTGCTCACTGCCATCGTGATAGATGAAAGCGAGGCGGCGGCGGTGCGATGTCAGGCGCGCCGGCAACGGGTGATAGGCGACGCCGGTGCCACCGACGAGCGGCATAACCGCGCCGACATCGACCAGATCCTCGGTCTCGACGCGAAGCAGATGAAGCCGCACGCCGTCCGCCCCCTCGCCGACAAAGGGTATACCGGCCAGGCGCAGAAAGCTGGATGGGTCCGGCGCCCGCGCAAAGCCTTCGAGGAAGGCGGTTTCAACAAGGTCGAGGTCGACCGCCGCTGGATCGGCCGGCGGCTCGTGAGCCTGGTCCGGCAGATGCGGCGTCTGCCATTGCAGCGGCTTGCCCGTGGGCCCGTTGTGGCCGAGGGCGTGCGGATGGTCATGGCCGTGCGGCCCATGATGCTGATGGCCATCGCCATGATCGTGACTGTGGTGGTGATCATCGTGCATGGTCAAAAACTCACCGGTTTGTCGATGATCGATTTATGCTTGCCGAGATTGCCGTGGGCGACCATCGAGCCGAGCGCTTCGACGACGACACGCACACCGAACAGCGCCGTGATGTCCGACGTGTCGTAAGGCGGCGAAACCTCGACCACTTCCAGCCCGCAAATGCCTGGAGCCGTCACCAGCCCAAGCAGCTTGAGCGCCTCGCGCGGCAGGAAGCCGCCCGGCTCAGGCCAGCCCGTGCCGGGCACGAAACCGCAATCGAGGCTGTCGACGTCGAAAGAGATGTAGACGGCGTCGGTGTCCTTCCATGCGAGTTCGAGCGCGACTTCCGCCGCCTTCTCGAGGCCCATCTGCTCGATGTCGGCAATGGTGAGCACGTTGGTGCCGCGCTTCCTCGCTTCGGCGACGCCGTAGCGGGGGACCTGCCAACCACCGATGCCGAGCTGCACGAGATTGGTCGCCGAGACATTCGGCAGGTTGGTCGCCCAATACCACGGCGTGGTGTGCATGCGCTCGTCGAGATCCTTTTCCTGAATGTCGATATGGCGATCGAAATGGATGATGCCGATGCGCTTCGAGGTCACGTCGGCAATGCCGCGCACGCAAGGGAACCCGATCGAATGGTCGCCGCCCAGCATGATCGGCAGCGCGCCGGACGAGGCGACATGGCTGACGCCCTTGGTGATCTGGTCGAAGCTCTTTTCGAGGTTGGCGGGAATGGTGAAGACGTCGCCGGCGTCGCACAGCGTCATCTGCTCGCGCAGGTCGACGCCGAGCTCGTAATTGTACGGCGTGTAGAGCGCCGAGATGCGGCGAATGCCTTGCGGGCCGAAGCGGGTTCCCGGCCGGTAGGTGGTGCCGCTGTCGAAAGGAATGCCGATGACGGCTGCATCGTATTTGCCGACATCGCGAACGTTCTCGACATAGGGCGCCTTGAGGAAGGTGTTGATGCCGGCGAAATGCGGCAGCTCGCCGCGCGCGAATGTCGGGATCGACCTGTCGACGATCGACTCCGATCCCGGCAGGCCCATGTCGAGCGCCCATTGCTGCTCCTTGCGCCAGCCGCTTTCCGACAGCTTGCCCTCGGCCTCGATCGACTTCCAACCCTGCGTGCCGCGGGCGTCGAAATCGGGGTGGTGAAAGCGTTCCCTGGACTCACGGGCGACGAGCCCTGCGCGGCGGTGGCTGCGTTCGGGGATATTTCTGGACATTCACGGTCTCCGTTACGACGCCGTCGTCGCCATTGCTGGATCCGGCCGGGTCGTCCCGACCATCGCGGCCACCTTGGCCAAGTGATGAGAGGAAGCCCGGGTCTTGCGATCGAGCTTCAAATCGTAGGTGATCGTCGCGCCGTAAGCGGACGGGAACTGCGGATCGTGGCGCACCTTGTCGAAAACCAGCACGCGGGTGCCGAGCTTGAAGGCTTCGCCGATATCGTGGGTGACCATCACCACCGTCATGCCGTGCTCGGTCCAGAGCTCGGTGAGCAGATCGTGCATCTCGACGCGGATGCCGGGATCGAGCGCACCGAAAGGCTCGTCGAGAAGCAGGATCTGCGGCTTGCCGAGCAAGGCCTGCGCGATCGCCAGCCGCTGCTGCATGCCGCCGGAGAGCGATGCGGGATAAAGGTCGCGCGCATGAGCAAGGCCGACCCGCGCCAGCATGGCTTCGGCCTCTTGCCTGGCATTTCTGCGCCTGGCGCCGAAGACGCGGCCAAACGGCCCGCCCGAGCGAAAGTCTTCGACCAGCAGCAGGTTCTGGAGGGCGGTCAGATGCGGAAACACCGAATAGCGCTGAAAGACGATGCCACGCTGCGGCGTCGGCTCTGGAACGATTGGGCCATCGCCGACGATGACGACGCCACTGCTCTGCTGCTCCTGGCCAAGCAGGATGCGCAGGAACGTCGATTTTCCGCAGCCGCTGGCACCGACCAGCGACAGGAATTCGCCGGCTTCGGCGGTGACATTGACCCGCTCGAGCACGCGGGCATCGCCGTAGCTCTTTTCCAGTCCGTGAACGACGATGCGGCTCATCTGGCCTCCACCGGATGCGCCCAAGGAGAGATCGCGCGCGAAAGCCGCACCAGCAGCCAATCGGTGATGACGGCAAGCAGGGTGATCCAGGCGACATAGGGCAGGATAACGTCCATCGAGAGATAGCGGCGGACGAGGAAGATGCGGTAACCCAGCCCTTCGGTCGAGGCGATGGCTTCGGCGGCGATCAGGAACAGCCAGGCCGGCCCGAGCGCCAGCCGCACGCAAGTGATGAGGCGCGGCATGACTTGCGGCAGCACCAGCCGCAAGACCATGGTCCAGCTGTTGCCGCCAAGCGTCTGCGCCTTGGCCACCAACTCTGGTGGCAATTCCATCACCCGATTGGCGATGTCGCGCACCATCACCGGCGCGACGCCAAGGGCGATCAGTGTGATCTTGGCGGTTTCGCCGAGGCCGAGCGCGATGAACAGGATCGGCAGCAGCGCCAGCGGTGGGATGACGCAAACGACGGTGACGAACGGCAGCAGGAAGGCCCGCACCCGCGGGATGAAGCCGATGGCGATGCCGAGCGAAAGCGCGGCGAACGTGGCCACGCCGACGCCCGCGAACAGCCTGAGGAGACTGGCATAGGTGTCGACCCACAGGATAAGGTCGCCCGAGCGCTTGTCCGGAACCGTCGCAAGGTCAAGAAAGGCCGACCACATCTGTGGCGGCGAAGGCAGCAGCTTGTCACTGGGATTGACAGCCAGCCGCTGCGCCGAGGCGACGAGATAGGCGATCGCCACGAACAAGAACGGCAGGCCGCCGAGGGACAAGGCGCTGCCGCGCGAGACCTTCGCATTGATCATGCGAAGGCGCACCTTCGGCCTTGGCGGAGAAGGGCGCGTGGTGCCCTCCCCGCCCGTCTCGCAGGCTTCATCCCTGGCACTCATTTCCTTGGCCAGCATGTCGCGTCAGGGCGTTGCGGTTGCGGCCTCGGCCATGAAGGCTGGATCGAAACGCAGCTTGACGTTTTTGGCGTCGCCCAGCGTGGATCCGTCGGGAAAGCTCATGCCGACCACGTCGACACTCGTCGCATTGGTGCCGAGGATACCGTGGCTGAACAGGAAGTTGCGGACCAGATCCATCGTCTTCGGCAATTCGGTGCCGTTGGTGAACTCGACCGCCTTGGCCGGGTCGAAGAACATTGCCGTCGAGGCGAGCTGCGCGTCGAAACCGGCGAGATCCGTGCCGGACGCCTTGGCCATCTCCTCCTTGGCTGCCTTGCCTTCCGGCGTGTCGGAGGTCATCAGTTCCATCGCTTCGTACCACGCGCCGACCAGTGCCTTGCCCAATGCCGGATTGTCCTTCAGCGTCTCGGTGTTGACGACCATCATGTCGATGATCTCACCGGGAATCTGCGAGGAATCGAAAACCTTGTGCGCACCCGGCATGGCGACGATCTCGGAAACCAGCGGGTTCCAGGTAACAACCGAGGTGACGTCGCTGGTGCCATAGGCGGCGACCATGTCGGCGTCGGACGTGTTGACGATGGTGATGTCCTTCTCGGCGAGCTTGACCGTGTCCAGTGCCCGCGCCAGCAGGTAATGCGAGACGGAGAGCTCGACGAGATTGACCTTCTGGCCGGCAATGTCGGCGAGCGCGGCCTTGTCCTTGAGGATCACGGCATCGTTGCCGTTGGAGAAGTCGCCGATGATCACGGCGGTGGTGTCGACGCCGCCGCCTGCGGGGATCGACAGCGCGTCCATGTTGGTCATCGAACAGCCGTCAAAACCGCCGGCCGTATACTGGTTGATGCTTTCGACATAGTCGTTGATGCGGGTGATCTCGACATTGATGCCGTTTTTTTCGGCCCATTTCTTCATGATGCCGCTGTCGGAGAGATAGCCCCACGGCATCCAGCCGACATAGATCGACCAGCATATCTTGAAGTCTTTCTTGGGCGCCGCGTCGGCGGCGGATATCATGGGAAGGCTGAGTGATGCGGCTAGGATGATTGCGGCCAGCTTGCGAAGCATTGCGTACCCCTGTTCGCGATCCGGATTGCGTCCGGATTTTATGTTGGGGTTTACGGAGCGCGCATCCGGGAGAGGTTCGCGCCAGCAAACCCGTGCAGGGTTCTCCCGGGATTTTGGCCCGCCGTGTTCCGCCGGATGCCTCAGTGCACCCTTGGCGGTCGCATCTCTTGGACCAGCACCGCTTTGTCGCGGCCGGAACCCTAGACGCTCTGCACACCATCTACGAAGCAAGGAGCATGCCAAAGCCGAATTATGCCAGATATCCGGCAATTGTTGGCCAGCGCTGCTCCGAGCACCTGCACCAGTGACGCGAAAATCATCGCATCGCCGACGAATTGGGCATTTTTGCCTGATTGCTAGGAAGACATCCCGATCGAATCTGTCCCCGACCTTATCGGGTCAACCGCGGCAAAGACGGCGCTCGCCTCGCTGACGATCGAGACGTGATCCTTGGCTGCTTGTCCTGCGGCAGCGCCGTCCCCGCGCATGATTGCGGTAACGATGACGTCATGCTCCTGCCAGGATTTGGCCAGACGGCCCGGCAGCATGAATTGCGCGCGCCGAAACGGCGCCAGCCGGCTTCGTGTCATGACGGTCAGTTCATGGATGTGCTTGCTGTGCGCGCCGCGATAGAGCCGGGTGTGGAACTCCGTGTTGAAATACTCGTAGTCCTCCTCCGCACCCAGTTGCACAAGGCGCGCCGATGCCTGATGCTCGATTTCGAGCGCGCGACGTTCGCCGGCGGTCATGCGCTCGGCCGAGAACCGCGCGCAGATCGCTTCAAGCTCGGCCATGCTCTCGAACATCGAAGCGAGATGCTCCTGCGTCACCACGGCGACGGTGGCGCCACGGTTGGGCCGCCTTTCGACCAGGCCCATGGCGCTCAGCCGGCCAAGCGCCTCCCTGACGGGGGTGCGCGACACGTCAAAGCGGGCAGCGAGCGAGGCCTCGTCGAGCTTTTCGCCGGGGCGCAGGAAGCCAGTGACGATCCGGTCGCCGATTGCCCTCACCATCTGATCGACGGTCGTGCCCGACCTGATCAAGCTGCGCTTCCCCGACAATTCTCCTCCGTCCAGTCTTTTTCCCGGCCGTGCGGCAAGTGGCTCGCCGGAAGTTTCGACTCGGGCGCGTCCTCTATGCCTTCAATTTAATCTAGATGTCAAACTGGCTAACTGAAAGGCAAAAAGTGCATGCAATTGCCTTTCGCTTGAGCACGGCGGTTCGGCACAGCAACTGATTTTATTGGATTAATTCTAGCTTTTGAACTGGCACGACGATTGCATGCACTTTTACGAGAAGGGAATTAATCGACCCGAAAAGGGTCCAACAGGGAGCATTCACATGACCGAGAGATTCATGCTTAGCCGCCGCGAGCTGCTCAAGACCTCCGCCGCCGGAGCGGCACTCGGTCTGGCCTCGGCGTCATTCCCGATCAGCAGGGCGTTCGCCGCTGCCGTCACTGTCGGCTTCATCTATGTCGGACCGAAGGACGACTACGGCTACAACCAGGCGCATGCCGAGGGAGCCGCCACATTGAAGGCCATTGAGGGCATTTCCGTGGTCGAGGAGGAGAACGTCCCCGAGACGGTCGATGTCCAGAAGTCGATGGAATCGATGATCAACCTCGACGGCGCCTCGCTGATCTTCCCGACCTCGTTCGGCTATTTCGATCCGCACATGCTGGCCATGTGCGCGAAATTCCCCGACGTGCAGTTCCGCCATTGCGGCGGCATGTGGAACAAGGACAAGCATCCGATGAATGCCGGTTCCTATTTCGGCTATATCGGCATGGGCCAGTATCTCAACGGCGTTGCCGCCGGCCACGCCACCAAGACCAAGAAGCTTGGCTTCGTCGCGGCAAAGCCGATTCCGCAGGTCCTGCTCAACATCAATTCTTTCCTGCTCGGCGCACGCTCGGTCGACCCGGCCATCACCTGCCAGGTGATCTTCACCGGCGAGTGGTCGCTGGCGGTCAAGGAGGCGGAAGCCACCAATGCACTGGTCGATCAAGGTGCCGACGTCATCACCTGCCATGTCGATAGCCCGAAAGTGGTGGTCGAAACGGCGGCGGGACGCGGCGCCTTCATCTGCGGCTACCATGCCAACCAGAGCCCGCTGGCGCCCGAAAAATATCTGACCGGCGCGGAATGGAACTGGGCGAAGTTCTACAAGATGTTCGTCGACGACCTCGTTGCCGGCAAGCCGCTGCCCAATTTCACACGCGGCGGACTGGCCGACGGCTTCGTCAAGATGAGCCCGCTCGGCCCCGCAGTCAGCGAGGCGGCGCGCGCGCAGTTCGACGGCACACTCGCCGAAATGATGAAGGGTGGCTTTTCGGTGATCAAGGGTCCGTTGAAGAACAATAAGGGCGACGTCGTCGCAACCGAGGGACAGACCTTCGTCGAGGCCGCGATCGAGCTGGAAAGCATGGACTATCTCGTCGAGGGTGTCGTCGGCTCTACCGCTTGAGCATGGATCGGAGACGGGGCCATGTCAGACACCGTGAGCAGTGCGAGCGTGCCAGTGATGCTCGGCGCCCAGGGCTATCCGACGGCCCTCGAATGGATCGCCCGGCGGGCGGAAGCCTTCGTCATCCCGCTCGCGGCACTGATCGTCGGCATGGCCCTGTTCAGCCTGTTCATCGCGCTGGTCGGCAAGTCACCCGTGCAGCTCTATGAAACGATGTGGCGCGGCGGCTTCGGCTCGTGGTTCTCGATCCAGAACTCGCTGTCGCGAGCCGCACCCTTGCTGCTTGCGGCGCTCTGCGTGGCACTGCCGGCCCGGCTCGGCCTCGTCGTCATCGGCGGCGAAGGCGCGATCGTGCTGGGCGGTGTTGCCGCGGCTGCGATGGGCGTGGCCACCAGCGGCGCCCCCGCGTTTTTCGTTATTCTTGCCATGGGCGTGGCGGGCCTGGCCGCCGGCGGCATCTGGATCGGTGCCGTCGGCGCGCTACGCCACTACCGTGCCGTCAACGAAACCATATCGAGCCTTTTGATGGCCTATATCGCCATCGCCCTGATGAACCATCTGGTGGAAGGGCCGCTGCGCGATCCCGCCTCGCTCAACAAACCCTCGACCGAGTCGCTGGCGGAGGCCTACCGCATTGGCAACATTCCGGGCATGGACGTGCATTGGGGCCTGGTCGTCGGCGTCGTCGCCTGCGTTCTGTCCTGGCTGCTGATCGAAAAGACCCGCTGGGGCTTCGCCGCCCGCATCGCCGGTGGCAATGTCAGGGCAGCCCAGGTGCAGGGGCTTGCCGTCGGACCGCTGATCGTCGGTTTCACCGCGCTGGCCGGCGGCTTCGCCGGCCTTGCCGGCATGCTGGAAGTCGCCGCCGTGCAAGGCAGCGCCAACGCCTCGCTCGCCGCCGGCTATGGGTATACCGGTATCCTGGTTGCCTTCCTCGCCCGCCACAATCCGCTCGCCATCATTCCGGTTGCCTTGCTGCTTGGCGGCATCGACGCCTCTGGAGGTCTGATCCAGCGCCGCATGGATCTGCCCGACGCCACCGTGCTGGTGCTGCAAGGCATGCTCTTCGTCGTCATTCTGTTCAGCGAAACCTTCTACGGCCGCTTCAAAGCCTTCAATCCCGACCTCTGGCAGAGGCCCGATCTCTTGAAGGGGACTGCCTGATGGACGCAACCGAGATCGGCCTCTGGGGCGTTCCCCTTGCCATGCTCGGCGGCGCCATCCGCGTCTCGACGCCGTTTATCTTCGTGTCGCTGGGCGAAGCCATCACGGAACGTTCGGGGCGCATCAATCTAGGCCTCGAGGGCACGCTGGTGTTTGGCGCAATGACCGCCTATGCCGTTACGGCGATGACCGGCTTGCCATGGCTCGGTCTGCTGGCTGCCGCAGTCGCCGGTCTTTGTTTCGGCCTGTTCCACGGCTGGATCTGCAAATTCCGTGGGGTTAACGACATCGCCATCGGCATTGCGCTGATGCTGTTCGGCTCGGGTCTCGCCTTCTTCTTTGGCAAGCCGTTCATCCAGCCCTCGGCGCCCGACCTGCCGGCCATCCCCTTTGGCGGCTGGTCCGACGTTCCGCAGGTGCAGGCGGCGCTCAACGTCAACGTGCTGTTCCTGATCGGCGCAGCACTTTCGGTGTTTCTGTGGTGGGCTTTCCGCAACACCCGCGCCGGGTTAATCGTGCGCGTGGTCGGCGACAGCTCCGACGCCGCGCGCGCCATCGGCCTCAACCCGAACACCGTGCGCCTCATCGCCACCGGCATCGGCGGCGCGCTGGCCGGCATCGGCGGCGCCTATCTGTCGCTCTACTATCCCGGCAGCTGGACCGAAGGGATTTCGTCGGGCCAGGGGCTGATGGCAGTAGCGCTGGTCATCTTCGCGCGCTGGAACCCGCTCGGCTGCTTTGCCGCCGCGCTGCTGTTCGGCGGTGCCGGCGCGCTCGGGCCGGCGCTGCAATCGGTCGGCGTCACGCAAGGCTACTATCTGTTCTACGCCGCCCCTTACATTCTCACCCTCGTCATCATGATCGCCACCTCGTCGCCGAGCCGTTCGCTGGCCGGCGCGCCGGGCGAACTGTCGATCACCAAATGACGTTTCCAGACAGGAGTTTTGCTCAATGAACGCCAGAGCCGAGCTCACGCAGCGCTACATCGACGCCGATCCCTATCCATGGCCTTACAATGGCGAGCTTCGGCCCGACAACACGGCGCTGATCATCATCGACATGCAGACCGATTTCTGTGGGCCGGGCGGCTATGTCGACCATATGGGCTACGATCTCTCGCTGGTGCGGGCGCCGATCGAACCGATCAGGTCGGTGCTGTCGGCCATGCGGGCGAAGGGCTACACCATCATCCACACGCGCGAGGGCCACCGGCCCGATCTCGCCGACCTGCCGGCCAACAAGCGCTGGCGCTCGCGCCGCATCAATGCCGGCATCGGCGACCCCGGACCATGCGGGCGCTTCCTGGTGCGCGGCGAGCCGGGCTGGGACATCATCCCCGACCTCTATCCGGCCGAAGGCGAGCCGATCATCGACAAGCCGGGAAAGGGATCGTTCTGCGCCACCGACCTCGTATTGATCCTCAACCAGCGCGGCATCGAAAACATCGTGCTGACCGGCATCACCACCGACGTCTGCGTGCACACGACGATGCGCGAAGCCAACGACCGCGGCTTCGAATGCGTAATGCTGGAGGATTGCTGCGGGGCGACCGACTACGGCAACCATCTCGCCGCGATCAAGATGATCAAGATGCAAGGCGGGGTGTTCGGCGCGGTGTCCAATTCGGCGTCCTTTATCGCCCAGTTGCCATGAGGGTGTCGTGATGCGTGAAAGCGGCAAGAAGGCCGTCGGCGTTGAGACGATCGGCATGAGCATGCGCTTCGGTGCATTCACCGCGCTCGACGACGTCTCGATCAAGGTGCCGGCGGGATCGTTTCATGCGCTGCTTGGCGAAAACGGCGCGGGCAAGTCGACGCTGGTCAAATGCATCATGGGTTTTTATCACCCGACCTGCGGCGACATTCTGGTCGACGGGCGCGAGGTCGGGATTGCCAGTCCGAAGGATGCCTCGGCGCTGGGCCTGGGCATGGTCTACCAGCATTTTACCCTCGTCCCGTCGCTGACGGGTGCGGAGAACCTGGTCATTTCGCGCGAAAAAGTGCCTGGTGTCATCGACTGGCGCAAGGAGCGCGCGGCACTTGCCCAATTCATGGAACGGATGCCGTTCAAGCTGCCGCTCGCCGTCAAGGTGGCGGAACTTGCCGCCGGCGAAAAACAGAAGCTCGAGATCATCAAGCAGCTTTATCTCGGCCGCAGTTTTCTGGTGCTGGATGAGCCGACTTCGGTGCTCACCCCCGGCGAGGCGCAGGAAGTGCTGGGCCTCGTGCGCGGCATGACCAAGGCGGGCGGCCTCACCGTGCTTATGATCTCGCACAAATTCCACGAGGTGACGGCATTTGCCGACGACATCACGGTGCTGCGCAAAGGCAGGCTGACCGGAACCGGGACTGTATCGGAGCTGTCTCACAAGCAGATGGCGGCGATGATGATCGGCGACCAGCCGATCGCCGCGCTCGACTCGCGCGCTCCAGTGCCTGTCGGCGCCCGGCAAATCCTGACGGTGAACTCGCTGAAGGCGCCCGACAGCACGGGCCTGAAAACCATCAACATCGGCGAACTCGATGTGAAATCCGGCGAGATCGTCGGTGTAGCCGGCATCTCGGGCAACGGCCAGAAGGAGTTTTTGGAAGTCCTTGCCGGGCAGCGTAGGCGTGATGCCGGCTACGTTCTGGTGAAGGGATCGGCCTATGGCGCCAGCCGCGCCGAGGCCCGCACGCTCAATGTGCGCTTCATCCCGGAGGAACCGTTGCGCAATGCCTGCGCGCCGAGGATGACGGTTGCCGAAAACATGGCTTTTCGGACCTTCGACCTGAACGAGGCCGGCAAACAGATCAACTGGATTAGGATGAGCGCCATCAGGGACTATGCGACGCGCCTGGTCGAACAGTTCAAGGTCAAGACGGCCTCGCTCGCCTCGCCGATTTCATCGCTGTCCGGCGGCAATGTGCAGCGCGCTGTGCTCGCCCGCGAACTGACCGGCGAGGTCGATCTTCTCATCGTGTCGAATCCCTGCTTTGGCCTCGATTTCTCCGCCGTCGCCGAAATCCGCGCCCGTATCATGAAGGCGCGCAACGCCGGCGCGGCGGTGCTGCTGATGTCGGAAGACCTCGATGAATTGCTTGAGCTTTCAGACCGCATTTTCGTCATGTCCGATGGCGCGCTGGTCTATGAGACGCCGATCGCGCAGGCGAGCGTGCAGACGATCGGCGAATACATGGCCGGACATCACTGATGGCGGAGATCGATGCGCTGCCGTTTCCGTTTGCCTTCAAGCCTGAGGCGATGGCGCTGGTCGTCATCGACATGCAGCGCGATTTTGCCGAGCCGGGCGGCTTCGGCGCCGGCCTCGGCAATGACGTCAGCCGGGTGATGGCGATCGTGCCGACGGTGAAGAGGCTTATCGAGGGATTTCGGGAGGCCGGCCTGCCGGTGATCCACACAATGGAATGCCACAGACCAGACCTTTCGGACCTGCCGCCGGCCAAGCGCAATCGCGGCAATCCGTCGATCAGGATTGGCGATGATGGCCCAATGGGTCGTGTGCTGATCGTCGGCGAGCCGGGAACGGCAATCCTCGACGAGCTTGCTCCGTTGCCTGGCGAAATCGTCATCGAAAAACCCGGCAAGGGCGCCTTCTACGCCACCAGCTTCGGCGAGGACCTGAAGCGGCTCGGCGCGCAGCAACTCGTCTTTGCCGGAGTCACGACAGAAGTCTGCGTGCAGACGACGATGCGCGAGGCCAACGACCGCGGCTATGAGTGCCTGCTGGCCGAGGATGCGACGGAGAGCTACTTTCCGGAGTTCAAGGCGGCCGCGCTGGCCATGATCAGGGCGCAGGGCGCGATCGTCGGCTGGACGGCGACGACAAACCAGGTGCTCAAGGGAATTGCCGATGCCTAACATTGCATATCCGGCTCTCATCGATGGGAGCTGGCGTGATCTGGCATTCGAGCATTTTCGCGACGGCATCACGGCGCATTGGCTGCTCAAGGGCGGACCGGTGGAACCGTCCGTCGCGATCCTGAACTATCGGCCCGGCGCAGGCGTGCCACGCCACCGCCATGTCGGGCTGGAAACCATCGTCGTGCTGGATGGCACACAGAGCGACGAGAACGGCGACTATCCTGTCGGAAGCGTGATCCTGAACCCGGTCGGGACCGAGCATTCGGTGTGGACGAAAGACGGTTGCGTCGTGCTGATCCAGTGGAACCTGCCGGTGGTCATTCTGGGCGAGGCGAAATGAACGACATCCGATTCGATATCGGCAGCCTGCACGCGGCTTATGCCTCCGGCATGTCGGTTAGAGCCGTGATTGAAACCGTGTTTCAGCGCATTTCGGAAGCGGACGATCCCGGCATCTTCATCCATCTGGCGAGCAAGGCGGAGCTGCTCGCTGAAGCCGAGGCACTCGGCGGATTCGATCCGGTGGCAAAGCCGCTCTGGGGCGTGCCGTTCGCGGTCAAAGACAACATCGATGTTGCCGGCATGCCGACCACGGCCGGCTGCGCCGAATATGCGTATTTGCCGGCGAAAGACGCCACCGTCGTCGCGCGTCTGAGGGCGGCCGGCGCGCTGGTCGTCGGAAAAACCAATCTCGACCAATTCGCCACCGGCCTCGTCGGCGTGCGCACGCCTTATCCGGTCCCGAGAAACGCGATCGATCCGAAACTGGTGCCAGGCGGCTCCTCGTCCGGCTCGGCGGTGGCGACGGCGCGCGGTATCGTTTCCTTCGCGCTCGGCACCGATACCGCCGGCTCCGGCCGCATACCCGCCGGCCTCAACAACATTGTCGGACTGAAGCCGACCGTCGGCGCGCTGTCGGCTGCCGGCGTCGTGCCGGCCTGCCGCACGCTCGACTGCGTCTCCGTCTTTGCGCTCACCGTCGATGACGCCTACAGCGTCTTCAGGGCCGCGGCAGCAAAGGATGACGAAGATCCCTATTCGCGCTCCATCGCGGCGCCGTCACTCGGTCCGCGTCCACCCGTGCTATCTGTCGGCATTCCGGCAAAAGCGGACCGGGAATTTTTTGGCGATGCGGCCATGCAGGCGGGATTCGAAACGGCGCTGCGGACGCTGGAACAGCTCGGCTGCCGGTTGGTCGAAATCCCCTTCGGCAATTTCTACGCCACCGCCAACCTTCTCTACGAAGGCGCCTGGGTGGCCGAGCGCTATGCGGCGATCGCAGATTTCATGGAAGCGAACGAAGCGGTCATGCATCCGGTGACGCGCACAATCATCGGCGGGGCGCGTAAGCTTTCAGCAGCGGACGCCTTCAAGGGCCTGTATGCGCTGCAGGCCTACAAGGCCAGGCTCGCGCCGGTCATCGCCTCAGTCGACCTCTTCTGCGTGCCGACGGCGCCGACGCATTACACGGTCGACGTCGTCTTGGCCGATCCGATCGTGACCAACAGCCGGCTCGGCACCTACACCAACTTCGTCAATCTGCTCGACATGTGCGGCGTCGCCGTACCGACGGGCAAGCGAGACGACGGTCTGCCGATGAGCGTTACCTTGCTTGCCGCCGCCGGCAAGGACGCCCTGACGGCGTCGCTGGCCAGCGAGCTGCAGGCAGCCAGCGGTCTCGACCTTGGCGCGACTGATTGGGCGATGCCTGCCAGCGTCGCCAAGGCCCCTGACCTCGATGACGGCATGATCGAGCTCGTGGTCGTCGGCGCGCATCTGTCGGGAATGCCGCTCAACGGCCAGCTCTGCGCGCTTGGCGCGCGATTGAGCAGAGCCGCCAGGACGGTTGCTTCCTATCAGCTCTACGCACTCGCCGGCCAATCCGTGCCGAAGCCTGGGCTCGTGCGTGTTGCCGATGGCAACGGCAAGTCGATGGAGGTCGAGGTTTGGCGGCTTTCAGCGGCTGCCTTCGGGCGCTTCGTCGCCGCGATCCCGCCGCCGCTCGGCATCGGCACGATCGAGCTCGATGACGGGACATCGGCCAAGGGCTTTCTGGTCGAGACCGCCGGGTTGTCACGAGCTATCGACATTTCGGCCTATGGCGGTTGGCGCAGCTTCATCGCAAAAGCCGGCGGAGAGCGACTGGAAAGCGTCCCGGCCGATTGAACGACCGGCCGTTCGCGCCGGCAACGTCAGCGCGACCTCAAATCATAGCAGCGATGCTCGGCGAGGCTGTCACGCCGAATGCCGTAAGCGATCCGTAAGCGCGCGTGTTCGAAAGTTGCACCGTGAGTGGCAGGCGTCACCAAGCGCTTGCGACTGCCGGAGAGCTCGCGATGCGAACAGGTAGTGCAGTGGCCCCAACAGATTTCGTCGGGACTCATCAGACGCGGCGATGCTCCGTGCTGTCGGGTTTTTCTTCACGCCGGACGCTGTCGAAGGCAGCGGCGATATTTCTCAGCCTGCTGCCGGCTTCGGGGTCGGTGGAGATCAGACCGTTCTGCGACTGCAGCCTCCCACTCGCGCACCGACCACCTTTAAACCTTTAACAAGGCGGGCAGGTCGTGCGCCTCTCGTCGCGACGCAATGTGGCAGGGCAGCTGCATATGAGCGCTTACGGCAAAGCCGGCTAACAGCTAGACTGCGGCACACGGATCGATTGTTCAAACAGCTCGTGCTGCACGCACCCAATCGAGTCGTGCGGCGGGAACAAGCCCGTAATTGTAAAAATTGATACCGTCGACGTCCGGCGCCAACGCCGGTTTCACCTTGGCGGCGAGGATTTCAGGACCCGCCATTTCCGGATAAAAGAGTCGGTAACCGACGCCGAGGAATTTCTCTGCTCCGAGCGCGGTGCGGCCGGCCGCCGTCAGGCCTGCGACGTCGCCGGCCTGCATGTCGTAGGCACACAGGATCGCCCCGTCGCAGCCCTTGCCGAGCGCTGCCAGATCGCAGCCGCCGAGCCAGCCGTCTTTCAGGTCGATGATGAGGACACGTGTCCCCGGATCGGCAACCTCGCGTAGCTCGGCGACAAGACTTGTCACCGGCTCGAACCGCCACAACAGATAGGCGTGGAGTTGCGGCCAGGGCAGAAAGGTGTCGAGGCCACTTGCGGGAAATTCTGGAAAACGCCGTTCAGGCACCGCGCGCTCACACGCCTCGGCAATCCACTGCTTGACGAGCTCACGCGCCGCCTCGGCCTCGATGCCGGCAACGGCGGCGCGGGCGAGGCAGGACGGGCAGAAGCACAGCGACAGGAGAAAGTCGTCTTCCGGCGTCAGCCCGACACCGTCCTTCTCGTGATGGTATTCATGGGCAAAGCCCATGAAGGACGGGCTTTCAAGTTCGATTCTGTCCGGCTTGTAAGTATGAGTGATATCCGCGGCTAGCGCACGGACATAGGCGCGTGCATCCGGATGTGATGGACAGAGATTGTAATAATTGGGGTCGCCAAAGGCGTTGCGGGTCACGGCCTGCGGATAAAGCATGCCGAGGCGGGTGTTGTGCAGGCAGACCGTCCAGCACGACACCTGGAGGCCGCCTGCCTCGCGCCGTTGGACAAGCTCGGCCAGAACGTCGCCACCTTCCGTGATCACGTCCGCCACCTTGGGCTGGATCACGAGATCGGCCCATCGCGCGGTGGTTGGTTTAAAGTAGATCGTGCCGTCCTCCGGGAAATAGGCTTTGCGGCGCGGGCTGCGCGGCTGCAGGAACCGGCCGGCATGATAGGACGTCGCCAAGCTGATCATGTTGAGTCCGGCACGCTCAACCAGATCGCGTTCGATCATCTCCAAGCCCAAATCCTGGACATCCCAGGGATAGGTCCACATCGAAAGCTGCATGAAATAACCTCAATCCTCTGGAGTGACGCGGCAGACAAACGCCGATTGGGCTCCCGTCAGCCTTCCACCGGTTCGGCGACTTGCATGAGGCAGTCTCCCGCCTCGCAGATCGTGTGCAGCCGGCGCGAAAGTACGATACCGCTTTCGGCGAAATACAGGGCTTCCTCGGCAAGATCGAGCCGTTCGAGGTCATGATACCAGCCGGCCAATTGTCCGTCGCTCACGCCGTCGCCGAGCCTGACGGCGGGTTCGAACCAGCCGCGGCGGGTGGCATAGAGGCCCTGACTGTGCCGGGAAAGCGAGAGCAGTCGCGTCGGCGTCGAAGGCTTTGACTCAGGCGCAAGGACCGGCGCTTCGACCACGCCGAGGGTAATCATCAGACTGTCGATCGCGCGAGCGGTAATCGCCATCGTGTCGACTGTGGCGGTGCCGCCGCCGCCGAACTCGCCGCTGACGCCGATGGCACCGGCCCGGCGGGCTGCGCCCATGGAGGTCGGCGAGGCCCGGCCATTGTCGGCCACGAACCCATACGGCATGCCGAGCGCCCGCATCAGCTCAACCCCGCGCCTGTGGCGGTCGGGATCGGTATGGCGCTCGACAAGCGCCGTTGGCAGATGCTCCATCGAGGTGCCGCCCGAATGAATATCGAAGACGACGTCGTGGCGGGGGAACAGTTCCGCCTCGAGGAAATTGGCAAGCCGGCTCGTCGGCTTGCCCGACGGATCGCCCGGAAAGGCGCGGTTGAGATTGCCGCCATCGAGCGGCGAACAGCGTTTGGCGGCCATGACCGCCGGTGCGTTCGCCATCGGCAGAATGGTAACGCGGCCCTTGATCTGCTTGGGATCGAGCCGGCGGATCAGCTTTGCCAGCGACAGCTCGCCCTCATATTCGTCACCGTGATTGCCGGCCATCAGAAGCAGCGACGGGCCTTCACCGTTGCGTATGAGGCAGATCGGGACCTTGACCTGGAAATAGGGCGAACGGTCTATCGAGAAGGGAATGCTGAGATGGCCTGATGTCTTGCCGTCCCGGTCGAAGTCGAGCGTATGGATGAGGCCGGTGTGCATGGCGGAAACTCAGACGGCGGCGATCGCTGTGACCTCGATGCGGAGGTCGGGATCGGCGAGACGCGCCTCGACGCAGGCCCGCGCCGGCAGGCGTTGAGGATCCACCCAGGCATCGTAGATGCTGTTCATGGCGTCGAAGTCGCCGATCTGCGGCAGGAAGATGTTGACCGCCACAAGCTTCGACTTGCTGCTGCCGGCCTCGACCAAAAGCGCCTCGATCTTTGAGAGCACATCGCTGGTCTGGCCTTCGATGCCGGCCTTGCGATTGTCGGCCACCTGGCCTGCGATGTGGACGAGGCCACCATAGACGACCGCCTGCGACATGCGGGCACCGGACTGGAAATACTTGATCATATTGGATCCTTTCAAGGTTCTCTAGGGCCGCCGCAAGATCCGGTCAGCCGAAATAGGTGGGAAAGGCGTGGCGGACATGCCCGGCCGCGTCGACGCCGAAGATCACGCGATAGCGATCGAGGCAGGTGCAGGGATGGGAGATGCCGAATTCAACGACGTCGCCAACGGCAATGTCGTCGCTGGGTGCAATCGACAGGAAGGCGTGCTGGTCGTTGAGCTTGAAGACCTCGGCGCGCGGTACCGGCAGCGGCTTGCCGGCCCGGAAGACCGCGAGCACCATTGGAAAGCCCTGATCGAACGACACGTCGCGCATGCCCATGCCGCATATGGCAAGGCCGGGCTCCGGCCGCGACAGCACTTCGGCCCATAGGCGCAAAGCCGGACGAAACGAGTTTCGTGCGGAAACGCTGACGCCGCCGACCGCGAAGCCCTTGCGGGCATCGAGTGCGCTAAGCGAGCGATCATAGCTGCCATGGTCGTGGAAGAAGATTGCGCCGCTGCGCAACACCAGCGTCGCATTGCCGTCCCTGGAAACGGCGGGCGAAAGCGCGGCGACCACTTTGTCGAAGAACACCGAGCCGCCGGCCGTGACAACCAGCGGCGCAGTGCCGCCGACGCGGGCGCGGAGCCGCAGGAACATGTCGGCAGTCATTGCTAGCAGGGCGGATATCACCTGGTCGGTGCGGCCGGGGTCGGGTTGCGCCGCGGCACCTTCGTAGGTTGCGACGCCGGCGATCAGCAGCCGCCCGCCGGCAGCTGTTACTGCATCGGCGATTGCCTCGGCTTGCGTCGTGGTGCGGGCGCCTGCCCTCCCCGCACCGAGTTCTACGAGCACGCGCAACGGCGGCAGCGTCGCATTGGCCCGCCAGGCGCCGGCAAGTGCATTCACGGCGGCGACAGAGTCGGCGAAGACGAAGAGCTCGGCGCTTGGCCGGGCACCGGCAAGGGCAGCGAGCCGGTTCGCGCCACCAGATCCACCGACCTCGTTGGCAATGATCAGCCGTGTGAGGCCGGCCCTGAGCATCACCGCGGCTTGTCTGATATCCGCGACGGTCGTGCCCCATGCTCCGGCCTCTACCAACGATCGAGCAAGGTCCGGCGCCATCGGGGTCTTGGCATGCGGCGCGATCATGGCGCCCTGTTCGCGCGCGTAGCGCAGAAACAGGTCGCGATTGGCGATGAAGGCCTCCTCGTCGAGGGTCA
Organism: Mesorhizobium sp. M5C.F.Cr.IN.023.01.1.1; assembly: GCF_003997585.1. NCBI lineage: Bacteria > Pseudomonadati > Pseudomonadota > Alphaproteobacteria > Hyphomicrobiales > Phyllobacteriaceae > Mesorhizobium > Mesorhizobium sp. M5C.F.Cr.IN.023.01.1.1. The sequence goes on from NZ_RZSU01000030.1 coordinate 58,761, forward strand.
GCACCGGCAACGACATGCGCCCATCAGCCGGATGCCAGCGCTCAGATGCGACAAGGCTGCTGGCCAGCCCGAAGGTGCCGGGCGGCACGCCGCGAATGCGGTCGTCGAGCAGGAAATTTTCACGGGTCGCGAGCGGCACTACGGGTGAGTTTTCAGTCATCCGATGCTAGTCCTTTCGCCTTCGCAGGGTGAAGCCCGGACCGATTTCCGACGCCGGCCACAGCATGAGAGAGATGCGTGCCAAAATCTTACTCCGGACCGATCATCGATGCCCACCATCATCTCTGGGATTTCGGCCTTGGCCGGCATCCATGGCTCGCCACAACGGCTGGCGAACGCGGCGGCCTGGGCGAGCTTGGCCGCTTGCGGCGAAACTATCTTCCTGAGGATTATTTGCGCGACGCCAGCCGGCATAATGTCGTCGCCACCGTTCATGTCGAAGCCGGTTGGGCCGGGGATGACTGCGTCGGCGAAACGCGGTGGCTTGAAACGCTCGACAAGTCGCGCGGTGTGGCCGCCCGCTACGTCGTTCACGTCCCGCTTGCGAACCGCCAAGCGCCGGCGCTGGTCGAGGCGCAGGCGGCATTCAACCGTGTCGTCGGCGTGCGCGACATACTGAGCTGGGATCCCGACCCTGCCCGCCGTTTCGCTGCCCGTGGCGGCATCATGGACGATCCGGCCTGGCGCGCCGGCCTGTCTCTGCTCGGCCGCTACCGGCTGACTTTCGATCTGATGGTGTTTCCGCGCCAGCTCGCCGGCGCCGCGCGGCTCGCAGCGGCCTATCCGAACCAGCTCTTTGTCCTCAACCACTGCGGCAGCCCGATCGACCGTGACGCCGACGGAATGCGGGCGTGGCGCGAAGCGCTTCGGCTTTTGTCGGAGCGCGACAACGTCGCCATCAAGATATCGGATCTGGTCGCCTACGATCATGACTGGACGCTCGACAGTCTGAAGCCGGTTGTCATGCATTGCATCGACTGTTTCGGCACGCGGCGCGCGATGTTCGGCAGTGACTTCCCGGTGGCCGGTCTGCATGCGTCGTTTGATGCGGTATATGACAGCTTCAAGGCCATTGCCGGGGAGCTTTCCGCAGACGAGCAGACGGCGCTGTTCTTCGGCAATGCAAGGCGCATCTACCGGCTGGACGGTATGTCATCGGCGGGTCTGCTCCCTGCCTGAGAGAAGCAGCAGCCCCAGGATCAGCGAACCGAACAGAATGCTGCGCCAGCCGGGCGATGCGTTGACGACGGTGATCAGAGCCGTGATTGTGACCAGCAGGATGGCGCCGGGGATGGTGCCGGCATAGGTGCCGAGCCCGCCAAGGATCGAGGTGCCGCCGAGAACCACGGCGGCAATCGAGGCGAGGAGATAGGGATCGCCGATCCCGACATAGCCCTGTCCGTTCATGCCGAGCACCAGCACGCCCGCAAGCCCTGAAGTGAAGCCGCTGATGCCGTAGACCGCCAGGGTGGTCGAGGCGACGGGAACGCCGGAGAGTGCCGCGGCGAGTGGGTTGGCGCCCATGGCGAAGAGCCGTGCTCCAAAGGATGTGGCATGCATTGCGGTCAGAACGATCACGGAGACGGCCACCCACAAGAGCACGCCTGCGGGAATACCGGCCGGCCGCGCATTGCCGAGCCATCGCACCAGCGGGTTTTCGGCGGTCACGGCGCTGCCGCCGGCGATGATGATCAGCAGGCCCTGCAGGAATGTCGCCATTGCCAGGGTCATGATCATCGGATGAACGCGCAACAGCGCCACGCCCAGCCCGTTCACCAAACCGATTGTCGTCGTCAATGCAAGGACGGCAAGGACGGCGGTGAGCCCGGTCGGATCCGCCTGCCACGACAGCAGCGGCAGGCTGACGGCGCTCACTGTGACGATCGCCGCGACGGAAAGGTCGATGCCGCCGGCGATGACTACAAAGGTCTGGCCCGCCGCAACCAGGCCGATGACCGCGGCCAGTTCGACCAGATAGCGCAAATGGCCATAGGCGCCGAAGCCACGCGAAACGAAACTGGCCACGATCCACACCCCTGCTACGATGGCGACCGTGAGGAAGGGCCGGCTGCGCAGGATTGTCAGGGCGCGTCTGCCGCCAACAGTCTCTTTCCATGCTGTCATTGCTGCACCTTGCGCAATTGCGGGATGGCGACCGCGCCGATGATGATGAGGCCCTGGGCAACATACTGGGCGACCGGCGTGAAGCCGAGGAAGAACATGACACTGATCATCAGGCTGAGCAGCAGGCTGCCGGCAAGAGCGCCGCGCATCGTGCCTTGCCCGCCGAGGAAACCGATGCCGCCGAGCACGGCGGCGGCGATGGAATTCAGCGTGAAGGCCGTGCCGATGACCGGATCGCCCGAACCCGTTTGCGCGGCGACGAACAGACCGGCGCCTGTGCAAAGCAGACCGCTGATCGCGTAGGCGGCGATCCGGGCGCCGTCGACCGGCACGCCGGAGCGGTAGGCGCCGACCGGATTCTCGCCGGCGGCATAGAGGCTCAAACCAAGCGGCGTGGCGAGATAGAGCTTCCACAGAAGGACTGTCAGCACCAGCAGCACGAAGGCCGCGGGCGTGTTGCCGGCGAGCAGGTCCGACAGCCACTCCGGAATGGCGCCGCCGGGTCTCGGCAGGATGAGTAGCGCAGCACCGCCGATGATGAAGGAACCGGCGAGCGTCACCACGATAGCCGGCAACCGAAGTTTTACGACGATGAACCCGGTCGCGGCACCGATGCCGAGACCGGTCAGCGCCACCGCAGCGGCACCGCCGGCTACGCCCAGCGGCCCAGTCATTATCGTCGCGGCGATCACCGCGCCGAGGCTGACCATTGCGCCGATGGCCAGGCTGATGCCGCCGGTAAGCATGAGGATCGCCTGGGCCATGGCGACCAGCGCCAGCGGAAACCAGCTCTGGGTGAATTTGGCGAAGCCGGAACCGGTCAAGAGGCCGGGAAAGAGGACGCCATAGGCGACGAGGAACGCCATGACCACGGCGAACAGGCCCCGCACGCCGACATTGCGGCGCAGCTGAACCGGCCAGTAGAGAGCGCCGGCTTGCCTTGAAGAGCCCACAGTACTCATGCCGCCACCTTGCGCTGTTCGGCGCCCATCGCGGCGGAAACGATCGCTTCCTCGCTCAGGGCGCCGCGCTCGAGCATGGCCACGATGTGGCCCTCCCGGACCACCGCGACGCGGTCGCAAAGGTGCACCAGTTCGGGTGTGTCGGAACTGAGCAGCACGACCGCCTTGCTGGCGGCGGCGAAGTTGCGAAGCATCATATAGATTTCGCGCTTGGTCTCGACATCGACGCCGCGTGTCGGGTCATTGAGGAGAAGCACAAGCGGGTCGTGCGGCATCCATTTCGCCAGCGCGACCTTCTGCTGGTTGCCGCCCGACAGGGCCTGTGCCGGCCGGCCTAGGTCGCCCTTGATGCCAAGCTGGACGGCGAGACCTCTTGCCGTCTCACGCTCGGCACGGCGGCTGCGCAGCTTCAGCGCCGGCAGTCTTGCGAAAGCGGGCAGCATCATGTTGGTGATGATGGAATGGATCAGGTGCAGGCCTTCGCGCTTGCGGTCGGCCGGGACATAGGCGAGGCCAAGCGCGTTGGCCTTCGGCACACCGGCGGGCAGACCCGAAGCACCGTTGACGGTCGCGGATGCCGTCCTGGCCGGAATGGCACCGTAGAGGCCGAGCAGCAAATCTTCCTGCCCTTGCCCGACCAGGCCTCCGATGCCAAGCACCTCACCCGTCCTGACGTCGAGATCGACGCCGCGCATCAGGCCGGCCGAAAAATTGCGAACCGAGATGGCGTTGGCAGCCGATGCCGAAGCCTGCCAATGCGGAAAGAGGTCGCCGGGGTCGCGGCCGACCATCAGCCGTACCAGTCCGCTGGCGTCGGTTCCTTCCAGCGTGCGGTCCGCCGTGCAGGTGCCGTCCTTCAGGACGGTGACGTGCTGGCATAGCGCCATGACTTCGTTCAGCCGGTGCGAAATGTAGAGAATAGCGATGCCCTCGCCGCGCAGCCTCTCCAGCAACTCCGTCAGGACTTTCGTTTCGGTTGCCGAAAGCGACGAAGTGGGTTCGTCGAGAATGAGCACGCGCGGCCGGCGGTAAAGCGCCTTGGCTATCTCCACCATCTGCCGGCGGCCAAGCGACAAATGTCCGACCGGCATCGAGAGCGGTTCGTGAAGCCCGACAAGATCGCATGCTGCCCTGGCCCGCACGGCGAGTTCGGGATAGTCGAGCAAACCGAACCGGCGCGGATAGGCGCCAAGGCCGATGTTTTCGGCGATGGAGAGGCTGGCCGTAAGGCTGAGTTCCTGCTGGACAACCGCGATCCCCGCCTGTTGCGCATAGGCGGGAGTCATGCGCGACACCGGGCGCCCGTCGACCTCGATCGCCCCGCCGTCCGGGCGCAAGGCACCGGACAAGAGGTTGATCAGCGTCGACTTTCCGGCGCCGTTCTCGCCGAGCAGCGCATGCACGCGGCCCGGCTGGAGAGCGATGGAAACGTCGCGCAGGACGGGGTTGCCGAAGAAGGACTTCGAGACCCCCCGCGCGGCAAGAAGCGGAGCAGTGGCCACCAATTTCTGCGACCTTTCAGGCTTATTGTTCAGCCAGCAGCTTCTTGAACAGCTCCTCGTCGTAGGGCGAATAGATGTAGCCGTCGGCCGGAAAATCGGCCGCCCGGGCGAGGTACTGATCGATGTTGGAATTGTCGATCACCGGCAGCGGGATCTTGACGAAAGCCGGCACATCCTTGCCCTCCAGCGCCTGGACGGCGGTGTAGGCGGCGAAGGCGCCGAGCCAGTTCGGCTGCATGGTCGCCCAGCTCTTGAGGTCCTTTTCCTTCCAGAGTTCGAGGAACTGGCGGGCATTCTCGCCGGTGATCGGCACCTGTTCGCGGCCCTGCTTGTCGAGGGCGAGTACCGCACCCGCCGACAAGGCGCCGCCGAGCGACAGAATTCCGTCGATCTCGGAATTGGCGAACAGCAGGCTGGTGACGGCTTCCTGTGCAGGCGCGACATTGTAGGGGGTGTTGGTCTCGGCAAGGACCGTCACGTCAGGATGGGCCTTAAGCGCCGCGTCAGCGCCTTTGCGCCGATCGTCGCTGACCGAAACGCCGGCCGGGCCGTTGAGGATCAGAATCTTGCCCTTGCCGCCGATCGCGTCGATCAGGAACTTGGCCGCCTGATCGCCCCACTGGGCGGAATCGGTGTTGACCTTGGCGGTCACCTGGTCGGTGTCGACGAGGCTATCGAAGTTGATGATGGCGATGCCCTTGGCGCAAGCGTCCGCCAGCACACGCGCCGGCGCGGTCGACGAGCCGGCAATCAGGATGATGGCGTCGACGTCGGAATCGATCATCGACTGGATCTGCTGGATCTGAACGTTGGCGTCGCCCTGGGCGTCGGTCACGACAAGCTTGTCGACCAGTCCTTGCTTCTTCAATGCCTCGACTTCGGCTTCGATCGTGCCCTGTGTCTGCTTCATCCAGGTCGGCACTGAATAAATGTTGGCCCAGCCGATCGTGTACGGCGCCTTGCGGTCGCCCTTGATGCATTTGGCGGCCGCATTGGCCTGCGAGCCGGCGCCGAGGCTCAGGAGGAGACCGAAGCAAAGGGCGCTGGCGGATGCGAAAAACGATGATTTCGTCATGATTGTTCCCTTCTGAGGTTAGGCCGGGCGTGCGGGGTCCGGACGAAAAATCTCGCCGGTTGCCGCATCCGGAAACCGCCTGTTTTTTCGTCAGAATTTTCTGCGCCTGGCTCGTTATTGTCTGATATTTCAGACAGCATGTCTGTATATCGGACAAATGGGATGCTAGACTGAGCCTTGACATCTTTCAAGCGTCTTGAGACGAGGGCCGAATTGATTTCTACGCGGATGCGGCCGAGATGAGCGATGGAGCTACTGGTCTGATCGAAACGGAAGCCGGCGCCGAGCCGCGTAATGGCGAACGACGCCGCGGCATCGACCGCGTCATCATGCTGCTGGAAGCGCTTTTACGACACCGCGCGCCGATGCGCGTCGGCGACATCGCCAAGATGATCGGCGCACCGCGTTCGACCACCTACGAAATCGTCAACAGCCTGCTCGAAGCCGAAATGCTCGAAAACGTCGGGACGGAAGGCTACGTCTATTTCGGGCGGGCTATGCATCTGTTCGGCTGGGCCTACTCGCATCACAACGCCCACTACCGGCGCATCATCGAGACGCTGGACAAGATGGCCGCTGAGACAGGCGAGACCGTGCAGCTGTGCGGCCTGCGCGGGAACAAATACATCGTTCTCGATTGTCGTGACTCTTCCGGCCCTTTCCGGATATCAAGCGATGTCGGGGTCGAGGTGCCGATCCCGTGGACGGCGTCCGGGCGGCTCTTGCTTGGCCATATGAGTGAGGAAGAGGTGAAGGACTTCATCCCGCCTGGCGACTACAAGCTGCCCGACGGCCGCGTCATTGCGCCAGCCGAATTCTTCAGCGATGTCGCCCTGGCCCGCCAGCAAGGTTTCAGCGAGACCGCTGCTCTGGCCGACCGCTTCACGTGGTGCATGGCCGCGCCTATCCGCGATGGCCACGGCGCCATCACCAAGACCCTTTGCTTCGTATTGCCAGTCGACACAGCGGAAACGCGGCGCAGCGAGTTGCTTGCCCTGCTGTGCGAACGCGCCCGTGGATTGTCGTTGGCGGGAAGCTAATTTTTTGAAGAATCGGCCCTGACGCATTCGCGAAGAGAGCGCGGAAAAATATGGCCGGGCTCGAATCGGCCCGGCCAAAATGAAGGTTACAACCTTCAGAGGGGAACGCCGTTCAGCGGAATGGGAGGAAACCGTCGAACGGTCTTACCTGTTTGAGCTTGTTTGGGCGTGTTGGCGACGAACAAAATTCCAAAAGCCGGCGGGATGACGAAAATTCCTGGTCTATTTGCTCTGACGTTTCAGACAGGTGACGCCCTCGTCTCAAGGAGATCGGCATAATACCGGCGCGCCACGTCGGGGTGCGAGCGCAGGCGACTTTTCAGCACGTTGGTTCCGGCGTCGCGAAACAGCGGGTTGTCCGGATCGCTCGCCGGTCCGCGCGCCTCGGCAGCCAGTTCTTCAGGCAGTGTGAGCAGCGGGATCGTCGCATCGAGCCGGGCGCTGAAGAAGAAAGGAACGGATATTCGCTCGACACCGGCCGGCGGTGTGACGACACGATGGACGGTCGCCCTGAGATAACCGTTCGATGCCAGTTCGAGGAGCTCGCCGATGTTGACCACCAGCGTTCCGGGAATGGGATCCACATTCACCCAGCTTTCGTCATATTCGACCTGCAGCCCCTTGTTGTCGTCCTGGAGCAGGAGCGTCAGGAAGCCGCCGTCCTTGTGCGCGCCGACGCCCTGGTCGCCACCGGTTGCGTCGCGTCCGGGATAGCGCACGATCTTCATGCGATGGTTGGGCTCACCGCAATAGATCGGATCGAAAGCGTCCTCGGCCTGGTCGAGCGACAGCGCGAAAGCCTTCAGCAGGCGGATCGCCACCGCCGTCGCCTTGGTCTGCCATGCC